>NZ_VYIK01000082.1 GCF_008709575.1 Mycobacterium sp. | reverse complement strand
CCCACGACCGTCCGCGACCACGACCTCCCCCGGCGGCGGCTTCGGCAGCTAAGCCCCGTCGGGCTGACACGAAAATAGAGGTGACCACAAGCCGGTGAGCGCAGTTAGGGGTGACCCGGCGGCGCTGTCGACGGGGTTCGTGAGCCCGTGTGTGGTTATGCGGTGTCAGCCAGGGGTTGCAGGGTGACCCGGTAGCCCAATGATTCGAGTTGTCCGATTGCACGCGCCTTGGTTTTGGCGGGCACACGGCGGGTGAAGTAGTCGGCACCGGGATCACGGTAGAACTCACCGTTGCGCAGCATGTTCCAGGCGGCGACGAGCATGGCGTGTTCGACGGCGACGAGGGCTTTCATCGGGCCGCGACGGGCGGCGATCCGCTTGTACTTCGCCGAGAAGTAGGTTCCCTTGGAACGGGACGCCGCCAGCGCCGCGATGCCCAGGGCGCCCTTGAGGTAGCGATTTCTGGGGCGGGTCTTAGTCGATTTCACCCGGCCGGCGGACTCGTTCTTGCCTGGTGCGGTGCCTGCCCAGGAGGCCAGATGCCCGGCCGTGGGGAACTCGCTCATCTCGGCGCCGGTTTCGGCCACGAACACCTCAGCGATGGTCGTCGAGATGCCCGGGATGCTGCACAGCAGCTCCCGGGCCGCCTGAAAAGGTTCCATCGCCTCGTCGATGCGGGTCGAGAGCCGTTCGATATCGGCGGTGTGGGCGTCGATCCGATCAAGAAACAGTCGGGCCATGAACGCGTGGTGCGCGCTGAAGTGTCCGTTGAGGGCCTCGGTCAGCGCCGGGATCTTCGACCGCAACCGACGTTTCGCCAGATCGGCGATCACCGCGGGATCGTCGCGTCCGTCGATGAGAGCCGCTAACATCAACCGCCCCGACACGCCGGTGATGTCGGTGGCCACCGAGGACAGTTTTATCCCGGCGTCTTCGAGCAGCTTCTCGAGGCGGTGGATCTCCCGGGTGCGCTCCTGGGTGATCACTGTGCGGGCGCGGGTCAGATCACGCAGCACCCGGATCGGCTCCGGCGGCACGAACGAGGCCCGCACCAGCCCATGGGCGCCCAGATCTGCAAGCCAGGCGGCATCGGACACATCGCTCTTGCGTCCGGGCACATTCTTAACGTCACGGGCATTGACCAGCATCACCTCGAAATGCTCTTCGAGCAGGTAGTAAAACGGTCGCCAATAATCGCTGGTGGCCTCCATCACCACACAGGTGATCTTCTGCTCGAGCAGGTGCTCGCGCAGGGCCAGGATCTGGTTGGTCACCGCACCCCACGTCGTCACCGTCGACGCGGTGCGCCTCTTGCCGACTCCCTGGACCCGCACACACACCTTCGCGTCACGCTTGGAGATCTCGATACCCGCGCACCGCGGATGCACCACAGTTTCGTTTCGCCGAAGTGATGTCTCGGCCCGGCAACGATTCACCGGCCGGGCTCAGTCGGGCTGATCCGCCTCGGCCTTCTGGTCGTAGACGTCTACCCGCCAGGTGCCGTCGACCAGGCTCAGCTGATTCCAGCAGGCGGTGCGTTGGCCGATCTGCTCCAGTGAGGGATCCAATTCCTTCAGCAGGGCTCGATTGAAGGCGTCGTGCGACACCAGGACGACGGGGCCTGGCGCCGATTCGGCCACCAGCTCGAAAAACGCCCGCCGGGCACGCTCGGCGACCGCGGTGAGCGGTTCGACGCCCGGTGCGGAATCGACGCTGCCATAACGTTGTTCGACCTCGTCGCGCTTCTCTCCGGTCACCGGCCCGTAGTCGCGGTCGGTGAGCCGGACATCGACGGTGACCGGAATGTGCGCTGCTGCTCCGATTGCCTCTGCGGTGGCGACCGCCCGCCGCAGCGGGCTGCTGATCACCGCCGTCGGCCCCTTGCCGGCGAGAGTGTCGGCAAGCCGGGCGACTTCGGCGACGCCGACGTCATCCAAGGGCGGGTCGCTCAATCCGCGCAGCCGCCCGTCGGCGTTGAGCGCGGTCTGGCCGTGCCGCGCAAGGTAGACGCGGGTGACGCTTGGCGTCATCGCGGGCCGCCACCGTATTCGGGGACCACCAGCACAGGACAGCGACTGTGGCGTAACACGTTTCGTGCGACGGAGCCGGCCACCAGATGCCCGAGGGTCGCCTCGACACCCTGCTCGGGCCGGCCCACCACGAGCATCATTGCCGAATGCTCGTCGGCAGCCTTGACCAATACCTTCGCCGGGTCACCGGTTATCCGGTGGTAGCTCCATTGCAGGTCCGGCCCGCCGAGAGCATCTGCCACGCGCTGACGTTCCAGTTCCGCTGGCGTATCCGGTCCGTCAACCACGTGGACGACGTGCACCGGCACGTTCAGGGCGCCGGCAAGTTCACCGGCGAATACCAGCGCAGCCCGGCTCGCGGGATGGGGATCATATCCGACGACGAGGGCCATGCGACCTCCTCACCGAAGGTTCGTAGCGAACCACCAGCCTGGCGGCAATGCGTCTGCGGTCAGCCTAGGCGATGCGTCGCCGACCGGCCACACCGGAATTCCGCTTGCGAACCGGAATTCGCGTTGGTTTACTGATGGCGGCGATGGTGCCCGCCGGGAAGTCCTACTCCGAACCGTCATCCGACTGATGGCGCCTGCGAAGCCTAAGGAGTCGCAGGTATCGTGGACCAGCCCCGGGACAGCAGCACCATCACATCGCACAACGATTTGCCGTCACCCGTGCGGTGGCCGGAGCCCGGTGATTGATGACAGCTCTGCCGCTGCCGTTGATCCAGGCATTGCAGGTGCTCACCGTGGCCGGTGGCGCTCCCGGCGTCAGCGGCTTCATCGCCTGGTTCGAGGCCCGGTTGCAGGGCCGTCGCGGGCCGCGGATCATGCAGCCGTACTTCGACTTGACCAAGCTGTTCGGCAAGGAGTCGCTGACGCCCAACGGCGCCGGCCCAATTTTCCGTCTCGCGCCGGTCGTGTCGTTCGCCTGCTACCTGACCGTCCCGATGCTGATCCCGGTGCTCACCGACTATCCGCTGCCCCTGGGATACATGGGGGACATCCTTGGTGGGGGACTGATTCTGGCGTTCGCCAGTTTCCTGGTGGCGGTCGGCGCGGCCGAAACCGGCGACTCCTATGCGCAATTAGCGTCCAGCCGTGCCAAGACATTCGCGGCGATCACCGAGCCCGTCATGCTGCTGGTGTTTTTCACCGTGGCGATGATCACGACCACAGACCTGCCCTACGCGTTAGCGGCTACGGTCCGAAGCGGCCCCGATCAGATCGTGCGGCCCGCACACCTGCTCGCCTCGGCGGCGCTGTTCATGGTGATCTTGTATGAAACCGGACGGATACCGGTCGAGACGCACACCGGCACCATCGAGCTCGGGATGATCGAAAGCGGCCGCGACTTCGAATATTCCGGACCTGACCTGGCCCTGCTGCACTGGGGGTCGGCGGCCAAACAGCTTGTGTTGTACGTCATCCTGCTCAACGTCTTCGTCGCTCCATGGGGGATGGCCGGGAGTGCCTCACCCCTCGAGGTTGGATTGGCTATCCCGGCAATTTTGGGCAAGGCGGCCTTGCTGGGATGCGTCATCGCCGTCATCGACAACAGTTACGCCAAGTTACGGCTCTTCAAAATCACCGAGTTCGTCTCAGCCGCGTTGCTGCTCGCGATCCTGGCGGTGTTCACGCTTTATCTCGGGGGGGCTGATGGCGCTTGCGGAGAACCAGTTTGTGCCCACCGTCTACGGCGGAGTCGCGAACTCCGTGGCGTTGATCGTGCTGTTGCTGGAGTTCGGCATGTTGCGTCAGTCGCTGCTGCGGGGGCAGATACGTCTGTACGCCACGCAGTCGCTGGCGGTCAGTGTGCTGGTTGCCGTCGTGGCGTTCCACCATCATGTCTCCGAGTTGTATGGCCTGGCTCTGCTGTCGTTTTTGCTCAAAGTGGTCGTTGTGCCGCTGCTGGTGTTCGGGCTGCTGCGGGAGGCCCCCGATGAGATCGCCGGAAGCGGTGTCGTCGGGGCGACAAGCGCTGTGCTGGTCGCGATTGGCATCGGCGCATTCGGGTTTTTCGCCGTCGGTGTGCTCGGCATCCACTCCGATGTGTTGCCCACTGCCGCACTGAGCCTGTCGATTGCCGTCGTGCTGGTTGCGTTCGTCTTGATGATCGTTCGCCAAGACGTCGTCAGCCAGGCGATCGGATTCTTCTCGCTGGAAAACGGCGCTTCGGTGGCCAGTATCGTGGTCGCCGCAGGCATGCCACTCATCCTCGAGGTGGCGTTTTTGTTCGATCTGCTGGTGGCCGTTGTGGTGTTCGGACTGTTGATGCGCACCCATCACCGACGGACACGGTCACTGTCCACCGCGATGCTTGACCGGCTCAGGGGATAACCGATGTCCGTGGTGATGGTGCTGCTTGTCGTGGTGCCGCTGCTGACCCTGCTGGTGTGTGCGGTTGCGCCGCATGGTGTCCGCGCCGCGGTGACTGCGTTGACCGGCATTGTTGCGTTCGTGCTGGCGGCGACTCTGGTGCCCGCGAGTGCCGATCACACGCTCACGGCGGTGCGCTACCTGCGTGCCGACGCGCTTTCCGTTGTCTTCTTGTTGGCAACCTGTTTTCTCTACGCGGTCGTCGGGATCTATTCGGTCGGCTACCTGCGCGACGAGGCCCGCGCCGTGCGGTTGGCAGCTGCCGAAGAGCAGGCGTTGTTCGCCCGCCACAGCACCCGGTTCTTTCTGGGCCTGAACACCTTTGCCTGGGCGCTGATCTGTGCGCCGCTGGTCAACGATCTAGCCCTGTTGTGGATCGCGATCGAGATCACCACCGTTGTCTCGGCGTTGCTGGTGGCGCTGGACAACACCGAGGGGGCAAACGAGGCGGCGTGGAAGTATGTGCTGATCGCGTCGTCGGGTCTCGGGATCGCTTTACTGGCCACCATCTTCACGTACTACTCGGGCGAGCGCGTCCTGGGTGACTCCTATGACCTGGCATTCCAACCGCTGATCGCCGCCGGCGGGCAGCTGCCGGCCACCCCGGTGCGTCTGGCGTTTGTCCTGGCGGTGGTGGGATTCGGCGCCAAGGTCGGCCTTTTTCCGGTGCATACCTGGCTGCCCGACGCTCACGCCGAAGCACCCACACCGGTATCGGCCCTTTTGTCGGGCTCGTTGTTGGCAGTGAGCTTTTATGCGATCCTGCGCTACTACCAAATCGCCGTCGCCACGTTGGGGCCGCGGTTCCCCCAGACCGTGTTGCTGGTATTCGGGGTGCTGTCGTTGTTGCTGGCCGCGTTGTATCTGCTCGAACAACGCGACATCAAGCGGCTGCTGGCCTATTCCAGCATCGAGCACATGGGCATCATCGCGATCGGCGTCAGCTTCGGCGCCCCGATCGCGTTGACCGGAGTGCTGCTGCATGTTCTGGCGCACGCCGCGGCGAAGGGTAACGCGTTCATGGGTGCCGGTGTGTTGGTGCGTAAGTTCGGCACCAAGGAGCTCGACCGGATGGCGCAGGGCATCCGGCTGCTGCCATGGTCGGGCCCCATGTTTTTGGTCGCGGTATTCGCCTTGTCGGCGATGCCGCCGTTCGGCCTGTTCCGCAGCGAGTTTCAGATCGTCTCGGGCGGCTTCGCCCAGGCCCGCAATGCGGCCACGGTCATCCTCGTCATCCTGGTGAACTTGGCTTTCATGGGCCTGGCCTGGGCGACGACACGGATTTTGTTCCAGCCGCAGCCGATGCTGCCGACCGACGACCAGCCGCCGTTGGGCCGCGGAGAACCCAGCCGCTGGATGGTGGCACCGGTTGTCCTCGGAGTTCTCGTCCTGCTTGTCCTGCTGGCACCCCCGGCCGAGCTGGTCGATCTGCTGAACGCAGGTGCCGCCGAGCTGATGGCGGGTGTGCCGTGAGTGGCGTGCCAGCCACGAACGTCGTGGACCTGTCGCTGGATGAGTGGCGCACCCAGGTCGTCGATCGGGTCGGGGCGGGTGAGCGGTTCGCGGGTCTATACGGCACGGATCGCGAGGATGCGGTCCAATTACACGCGTTGCTGGTTGGTGCTGACTCGGTCAGTTGCCTACGGACCGCGGTGGCAATGGACGTCGCCGGATCGCTGTCCTACCCAGCGCTGACGCCCGATGTGCCGGCCGCGTTTTGGTACGAACGCGTGCTGCACGACTTGTCGGGTGTGGTGCCGATCGGGCATCCGCGGCTGGATCCGCTGCTGCTGCCGCTCGAACCGGGACAACCCTCGCCGCGGCCCGGACATGCCGAGCAGGCCAAGCTGGATCGGCACGTCCACTCTCGCGCCTCCGAGCAGCGCGGACCCGTGGACGTCAGCGGTGGTGGAATCTTCACCCTGCCGCTCGGGCCGGTGCGCTCCGGAGTGTTCGAGTCGATCGAATTCCTGATCGAAACGCCGGGCGAGGACATCCCGCACCTGAACATCCGGCCCCACTACAAGCATCGCGGCATCGAAAAGCGGTTCGAGACGCTGGCAGTGGCAGACGGGATCCTGGTCGCCGAACGCGTGGAAGGCGTCGCCTCGATCGCTCATGCGCTTGCTTTCGCGCACGCCGTCGAGACGCTTGCCGATATCAGCCCACCGCCGCGCGCCCGAATGGTACGGGTCATCCACGCCGAACTGGAACGCATCGCCAACCACCTCGACGTGGTGATGCGACTCTGCGACGCTTCCGGGCTTGCCATTCCCACCGCCCGATTCGGCTGGCACAAAGAATCTGTGCTGCGGTTAGTTTCAGCATTGTGCGGCAACAGATTTGGCCGATCAGTCGTGTGTCCCGGCGGCATCAACGCCGAACCTCGATTGCGACCGGCGACGATATCCGAGCAAGCCGGCGCGATCCTGCACCGGATCCGCGTCGACCGGGATGCGTTGATGGTGGACGCCTCCTTCCTGGATCGGCTGCGGGGAACCGGACACCTCGACCCCGCGCTGGCCGCTGCGCATGGCGCGCTCGGCCCGGTGGGCCGCGGCTCGGGGTGCGATGACGATGCCCGGCGACGCGCCTATGACGGTTACACCGAGTTACCGCCGGTCGACGGGGCCGCAGTCGAGGAGCGTGGCGATGCACTGGCGCGACTGCGGGTGCGGTGGAGCGAAATCGACATCGCCGGCGATCTGATCGCTCGTGCCTGCGACCGAGTGGCGGCTTTATCCGATACGGCTATTAACACGCCGGTTCGCACTGTCGACGGTTTCGCCCTGGGTTGGTCGGAGTCACCGCAGGGGGAGGTGCTCTACGGTTTGGAGGTTCGCGGCGGGACGATCGTGCGGTGTTTTGCCCGCACCGCTTCCTTCCATAACATGCTGCTCTTCCACGACGTGTTCGGCGGCGACATCTTCACCGACTTTCCTTTCATCGAAGCGAGTTTCGGTTTGTGCTACGCAGGGGTGGCGATGTAGATGCCATGGGTGTTCAAGGGACTGCGCAACGGGGTGGTCACGACTCGCTGGCCGAGGGACGCAGACGGGTACTTCGACGAATTCCCCGCGGCGGTGCGGGTGACCCGTGGCACCCACTCGGCGGCGCATGACGACGTCGTCGCAGCGGCCGCGGCATGCCCCACCGACGCGATCTCGGTTGACCCGAAGGTCCGCCTGGATCGCGGACGTTGCATCGTGTGCGGGCGCTGTGTTCGCCTGCTCCCTGAACAGTTCGCGTGGGAACGAGGCTGCGCTACTGCCGAATTGACGCGGTCAGCCTTGGTGGTGGGCGAGGTTGAAGAAACCGACGAGGCGTTGGCGCAGGTGCGTGCGAGTTTGGCGCACCGGGTGCGACGGCTGCGGCGGTCGGTGCATCTGCGTCATGTTGACGCCGGGTCCAACGGCAGCGACGAGTGGGAGATCCAGGCGCTGACGAACCCGGTCTACGACATCCACCGGCTGGGTGTCTTCTTCACCGCCAGCCCGCGGCACGCCGACATCCTGCTGGTGACCGGTATCGGGGTGGCCGGAATGGCCGAGCCGTTGCGCCGCACTCTCGATGCGATGCCGGCGCCGACCATCGTGATCGCCGTCGGCACCGATGCCATCAGCGGCGGAGTCCTCGGCGGTGGCTATATCGGCGGTACCGGCGTCTCGGACCTGGTTCCCGTCGACGTCTGGGTGCCGGGCGCGCCGGCCTCCCCGTTCAGCGTGTTGCACGGGATCTTGTTGGCACTGGGCAAGGTTGCTGCCCGCGCAGCAGGAAACCCATCATGATCGTCGCCGGTCTTGGGCTTACCGCTGCGGCTTTGGTCATCGGCTGGTGTGCGGGAGTCATCCCGCGGGCACAAACACTGTTGAGCAGTTGCGCCTGGACCGCCAATATAGCTGCTGCGGTGGTATTCACGATCGCCGGCGGGTTCGGCCTGGCCGGTCGTTGCCAGCGGGTGGCGCTGGGTGGGCTGGCCGGCCTCGGCCCGGCCAGCCTGAGTGTGGACGCGCTGTCCGGGCTGTTCCTGATCATCTCGTTCGGGGTGGCTATTCCCGTTTTGGGCGCCGCGGCGGCGCCGGCCAACCTGAGCCGCCCGCGACTACCCGCCGCGGTCGCGATCGCACTGGCCGCTGTCGCGACGGTCGTCACCGCCGACAACTTCTTTGTGCTGCTCTTCGGCTGGGAGACGTTGACTGTCGCGTTCTATCTGCTGTCCGGCTACGACCGCGATCTGCCCGGCAGGGCCGGTGGCGCGGTGATGACGGTGGTGTTCGGCAAGGCCAGCGGTGGAGCACTGTTGCTGGGCGCGTTGCTGTTGGCGAGCCGTACCCATAGTTTTGTGTTCACCGCGCACGGGATGGATTCGCACAGCGCGGCCGGTCAGGCCGCCTACGCGTTGTTGCTGCTGGGATTCGGGATCAAGGTCGGCATCGTGCCCGCGCACATCTGGTTGCCCCGCGGTTATGCCGTCGCGCCCGGACCGTCTCGGGCGGTGATGGCCGGCGTGGCGGTCAATGTGGGGTTCTACGGATTGTGGCGGACATTGGACATCCTGGGCGCGCCGCCGGTGTGGTTGGCCTGTGTCGTGCTGATCATCGGGGGAGTCACGGCGATCCTGGGCATCGCCCATGCCGCGGTCAATCCCGATCTGGCCGCGCTGATCTCGTGGTCGAGCGTGGAGAACGCGGGTCTGATCACCGCGGGTTTCGGGGTAGCGCTGATGGGTGCGGTTGCGGGCGAACCGAAGTTGATGGCCGCCGGGCTGGTTGCCGGCACTGCCCAGGTGATGGCGCATGCACTGGGCAAGACGACGTTGTTCGCTGCCACCTCGACCATTGAACAGGCAACCGGCACCACCGATCTGGACCGGCTCGGCGGCGTAGCGCGTCGTCTGCCCTGGTCCGGAACCGCTCTGGTAATCGGGTCGCTGACCTTGGCGGGCCTGCCGTTGACCGCCGGTTTCGCCTCGGAGTGGTTCACGCTGGAATCCCTGATGCAGCAGTTTCGGGTGTCCTCACTGGCGCTGCAGCTGTCCACCGCGGCCAGCGGAGCATTGGTCGCTCTGACGATCGGTATCGCCGGCGTGACGTTCGTCCGCGTCGTCGCGCTCACCGCGTTCGGCCCGACCCGAATCGGCCAGCCGCCGATGGATTCCGACCGTGTCCGGGTGGACCGCCAGTGGCCGTATCGCCTCGGCGTGGCAGTGTTGGTGATCGGCTGCCTGGGAGTAGCAGCTTTCGCACCGCTGCAGGTGCGGCTGATCGGTAGCGGCCTGGCCCCGATCGTGGGGGATCAGTCGGCAGGAGCCAACGCCGCGCCGTGGGTGCTGCAGCCGGTGTTCGCCGGTTTCTCGGCGCTGTCACCGACCTGGTTGTGGGTCGTGCTGCCGGCGGTGGCGGCGGTCATCGCGATGTTCGCGGCGCTGTTCGCCGGGCGAAACCCATTCCGAACCCGTCGGGTGGTGCCATGGTCCTCGGCGTCCCCGGGCGTCGACCGCGGGGTCGGCTACACCTCATTCGCCTATGCGAATCCGGTCCGCAGGGTGCTTGCCACGGTGCTGTTAACCCATACCGAACTGGTTGATACGGCGGATCAACCCATCGGTCGCGGTATCGCGCAGATGGGGCTGACCTATCGTGTGGCCGTCGTCGACCTTGTCGAGCGATACTTTTACCGGCCGGCGGCCGCCGGCGTGCTGTCCATAGCGCGATCGGCGCGAAGGCTGCAGTCGGGCCGGCTGGATGTGTATATAGCATACATGCTCATTGCCGTGCTCGCCGTGCTCGCCGTCGTGATCGCCACATCGTCCTGACCGTCCGTCAGCGATCGGGCAGTCCGAACGACAGTCCCGCTGCGGTGGCAGCGATTTCGAGGAGGCGGTTGTACTTGGCGACGCGTTCTCCCCGGGCGGGCGCACCCGATTTAAGTTGACCGCACCCCGAGCTCACCGCAAGATCGGCGATGAACGTGTCGTCAGTCTCGCCGGAGCGGTGCGAAATCATGGTGGCGTAGCCTGATTCGCGACAGACCGCGAGCGCTGAGAGGGTTTCCGAGACGGTGCCGATCTGGTTGACCTTGATCAGGGCGGCGTTGGCGATGCCGGCGCGCACCGCGGAGGCGATCAGCTCGGGATTGGTGACGAAGTTGTCGTCGCCAACCAGCTGCACGCGATCACCGAGCTCTGCAGTCAGCTTTTGCCAGCCGGTACTGTCTTGCTCGCCCATGCCGTCCTCGATACTCCACACCGGGAATTTGTCGACGATGTTCGCGTAGCGGTCGATCAGCTCGTCGCTGCTCAGCGATTCACCGCCCACCAGGTAACGACCATCGCGGTGAAATCCACTGGCCGCAGGATCCAGCGCAATAGCGACACCGGTGCGGCCGAGAGCATAACCGGCGTCGGTGATGGCCTGGGTAAGCAGGGTCAAAACGTCTTCCGGGGAGTCGATTTCGGGTGCGAATCCGCCCTCGTCGCCCAGCCCGGTGGACAGCCCGCGGTCGGCCAGTGCCGACCTCAGTCTCCGGTACACCTCGGCGCCGGCACGCACCGCCTCCGGCAGCGACGGCGCACCGACGGGGGCGATCATGAACTCCTGAAAGTCGAGGTCATTCAGAGCATGGACACCACCGTTGACCACGTTGAAATGTGGAACCGGCAGCCGGGGAGTCACATCGGTCCGCGCCAGCCACTGCCACAACGGTTGCCGGCGCTCTCGCGCGAACGCCTGCGCCGCGGCCATCGATACGCCGACAATCGCGTTGGCGCCCAGGCGGGATTTGTCGGCGGTTCCGTCCAACTCTTGCAATGTCTGGTCGACCTGATCCAGCGAGCCAAACGAGTGACCGACGACAGCGTCGGCGATCGGACCGTTGACGTTGTCGACAGCTCGGCGCACACCCTGGCCGCCGTAGCGCTCGGGGTCCCCGTCGCGCAGCTCTACCGCCTCGCGGCTGCCGGTCGACGCTCCGGACGGTACTCCCGAACGCGCCGTTGTGCCGTCTGGAAGGGTTGCCCACACCGATAAAGTGGGCCGCCCGCGGGAGTCGAGAATCTCGATCGCGGATATCGACGACAAGCGCATCTGCGCTCCTCCCTTGGGGCAACACCGGTAGTTTTTGTGAGACATCCCATGAATTGGTTTGTCAAGCGGCATTTTGTTGAGTTGGGTCATTTTGTGGTTGACCTGCGTCTTTGGGTTGGGGCCATGCTGTTGCCTCGTCATAGTTGGTGCGGGTTTTGAGGCAGCCATGCAGGATGCCGACGAGACGGTTGGCGAGCTGGCGTAGTGAAGCCTCCCGGGTTTCGTGCACACCTTCTTTTGAGGGAAGGATGGCACGATGCCAACGAAGTACGACCAGGACACGAAGGCCAAGGCGGTCCGGCTGGTCCGGGAGCACCGCGACGAGTACGACACCGAGTGGGCGGCGATGCGGGCCATTTCCGCACGGCTGGGGATGAGCTTGAGCAAACCATCGAAATACTCAAGGCCGCAACAAGTTTCTTCGCGCGGGAGAGCGACCCGCGACACCGCTGATCTGTGAGTTCATCGCCGAGCATCGTGCTCGGTTCGGGGTCGCTCCGATCTGCCGCGTGCTGAGCGAGCACGGCTGCAAGATCGCCCCGAGAACCTTCTACGCCTGGCAGGCTCGCCCACCATCGAAACGCGCACTGTGGGACATGACGGTCACCGAGATCCTGGCCGGCTACTACGAGCCCGATGCCGAGGGTCGCCGCAAGCCCGAGTCGCTCTACGGCGCGGCCAAGATGTGGGCTCACCTGCAACGACAGGGCATCCCGGTGGCCAAATGCACCGTGGAGCGGCTGATGCGGGCCAACGGCTGGCAGGGGGTGCGGCGGGTCACAAAGGTCCGCACCACCGTCGCCGACCCCGCGGCGACACGGGCACCGGACCTGGTGGACCGCACCTTCGCCGTGGACGCCCCGAATCGGCTGCTGGTTGCCGATTTCACCTACGTTCGCCTGGTCATCGGGGTGTTTGATTATACCGCGTTCGTCGTCGACGCCTACGCCGGGCGGATCCTGGGCTGGGCGTGCTCGATGACCAAGCGCCCGTGGTTCGTCGAGTCGGCGATCCGCCAGGCCGCCGCGGTGCGGGCCCGGGAAGGCCGCCCGCTGGTGGGGTCGACGATCCATCACTCCGATGCCGGGTCGCAATACACCTCGGCGCACTGCGGGGAGGCGATCATGCTTGCCGGGATGAAGCCGTCGATCGGCACGGTCAGGGATGCTTACGATAATGCGTTGGCGGAGAAAATAATTGGGCTGTACAAGACTGAGAAGGTCCGGAAGGACTCGCCGTTCCGGGTCGGGCCGCTGCGCTCGGTGCATGATGTCGAGTACCTCACCGCCGACTGGGTTCACTGGTACAACACCAGCCGGCTTATGCACCGTCTCGGGCTGAAACCGCCCGTCGAATACGA
>NZ_VYIK01000081.1 GCF_008709575.1 Mycobacterium sp. | reverse complement strand
GCGTGAGGCACCAACCACCGCTTCGCGCTCACTTTTAGCTGAGGCACCTCGCACCGACCGCACCGCCTCGGCCCGCTCGGCGAAACGGCGCAGCCAGCCGCGCACCGTCTCGGCCGGACGGGCCAGCTTGGCCGCGATCCGGCGAAACCCCACCCCACGCGTAGCCTTCTCCACCAACGCCAACACGACCACCGCCGCCGCGTCGGCGCGCCGCAGCAGCGCGGTCACCGGCAACAAGACGTGCGTCACCCCACAACTGGTGCACCGTGACCGACGTGGACACAGCTGCAGCGACCCGTCTGGGCCGCGTAGCTGTCGTGGCCTGGCCCACCCCCAACCCCTCAGCACGCCGCTGCACACCGGGCACCTCAGCTCGCCCGCCGCCAGCCTGCGCTCGACTTCATCGGCATCCGCCTCTACCGTGACCACTGCGCCTCCAAGCGCGCAGACGGCCCTCCCGCAGACTCTTGCCGAAGACATCCGGGAGGGCCGTCGCCTACAACGACGTAATCACCGTGCCGCCCCGGCGCCGCGAACACCAAACCCCGACATGACCAGCCAACAAACTGCTCACGGTCAGTGCCGGATATCTACCCTCTGGTGCTCAACCTGAGTGCCTCCCAACACCCATGTGGAGTCCAAGAACAATCACGTGGTGCGCAAACATGCCTTCTACTGGCGCTACGACACCCCCGAGGAGCTGGAGCTACTCAACGAGCTGTGGGAGCTGGTGTCGCTGCGCCTGAACTTCTTCACCCCGACGAAAAAGGCCGTCGGCTACACCGTCGCCGCAGATGGTCGCCGCAAGCGCGTCTATGACAAGCCGGCCACCCCGTGGCAGCGTCTGCAGGCATCGGGCATCCTTGACGCCCAACAGCTGTCGACCGTGGCCGCCCGCATCGAGGGCATCAACCCGGCTGACTTGACCCGGCAGATCAACGCCATCCAGATGCAGCTGCTGGACCTGGCCAAAACCAAGACCGAGGCCCTGGCCGCCGCCCGCCGCATCGACCTGCAAGCATTACAACCGTCAATCAACCGATTGGCCAAGACGAAGTAGTGCAAGCCCCCCACGCGCTCACCATGCGTGAGGCACCAACCACCGCTTCGCGCTCACTTTTAGCTGAGGCACCTCGCAGGCAACAATCCACGGCTCCCGCGGATGACAAACATGCCCTCCGCCACCAAACTAGCCCGCAGGCTCACCGGCACCATAGAGCGTCCGGGGTCAACCGAAACACCACGCCAGTGTCCCCCGAACAGGACAATCCCACCAGCGCCATCAACGATCACCACGCCCGGCAGATGCCAGGGTGACTAGAGCCAAATTTTCCTGCACCACGGCGGGGCGCCGCCCCTGGGGAACTAGCCCTGGTTGAGATCGATGCCTACTCCACGGCTTGCTCGTGGATGCGGGCCCACGGCTGCGCCTCTTCGAGTTCGTAGGCGAGTTCGAGCAGCCGGGCTTCCCGGCCGATGTCGGCGGTGACCATCATGCCCACCGGCAGTCCGGCCGCCGATCGCGCCAGCGGCAGTGAAATCGCGGGTTCCCCGGTAACATTCTGCAGGGGGGTGAAGGCAACCCAGCTGGAGAGCCGGTCGATGATCTGCTCGTAGTCGGCCGTCGGGTCGAGGTGGCCGATCGGCGGCGGCTCGTCGGCCACTGTCGGGGTCAGCACCGCATCGTAAGTCCGAAATAATTGCGCGGTGCGCTTACGAAGCGCCCGCAACCGCAGGATCGCCAGCGGTGCCCGATGCAGGTTGCGGTGGGCGTGGCGGTGCAGACCGAGGGTGAGGTTGTCCAGCCGGCTCCGATCGAAGCTTTCGCCGAAAGCCCGACGGCCATTGCGCACCAGCGCCATTGCCAGCAGCGCCCAGTACAGCACGAAGTCCTCGGCGAAAGACGACGGCACCGGGGGCTGGTCGAGGTGCTCGACCCGGTGACCGAGTTCTTCGAGCAGTGCGGCGGACTTCAGGGTCAGCTCGCGCAGCTCAGGGCTGCATTCGCGCACAACCGAGCGGGTAAGGATGGCGATCGTGCACCGCTGCTTGCCGGGCCCCCTGACGTCGCCCACGGACGGAAGCTTGCGAGGCCGCCACAGCCGTTCAGCCTCCCGATAGAAGGCCGCGGTATCGCGCACCGATCGGGTCAGCACACCATGGGTGACAAGTCGCACTGGCATCCGCCGAAACTCTGCCTCCAACGGAAGTCGGCCGCGGGTCGGCTTCAACCCCACCAGACCGGTGCACGACGCCGGAATCCGGATCGAACCGCCACCGTCGTTGGCGTGGGCAATCGGCACTGCGCCTGAGGCGACCAATGCGCCCGACCCCGACGACGACGCGCCCGCGGTGTAGTCGGTGTCCCAGGGGTTGCGCACCGGCCCCAGCCGGGGATGCTCAGCGGCCGCGCTGAAGCCGAATTCCGACATCTGCGACTTGCCCAGCGCGATCAGGCCGGTCGCCAGATACAGCCTGGTGAAGTCGCCGTCGGTGCGCGCGGGCGTCGGCAGCCAGGCGTCGGTGCCCTGCATCGTGGGCATGCCGGCAACGTCGACGTTGTCCTTGACGAGGGTCGGCACACCGGCGAAAAACCCGCGCCGCGACGATTCGGCCGCCGCGGCTCGGGCCCGGTCGAACGCCGCGTAGGCCAACCCGTTGAGCACCGGATTGACGGCTTCGACACGGGCGATGGCGGCCTCGAGAACCTCGCCCCGGCTGACCTGACCAGACTCGATCGCCTCGACCAGGCCGACCACGTCGAGATCACCGAGAGCGTCGTCGCCGAACGCATGCACCTGCCGCATTGACCAATCTCGGATTCAGGCCTGGCCGACTTCGAAGCGAACGAACCGCGTGACGGTGACCCCGCTCTCGTCGAGCAATGCCTTGACCGTCTTCTTGGTGTCGGAGACCGACGGCTGCTCGAGCAGCACCGCGTCCTTGAAAAACCCGTTCAGCCGGCCTTCGACGATCTTGGGCAGCGCCTGCTCGGGTTTGCCCTCGGCCCGCGCGGTTTCCTCGGCGATGCGCCGCTCGCTGGCCACCACCTCGGCGGGAACGTCCTCACGGCTGCGGTAGCGGGCCTTGAGCGCGGCGATCTGCAGGGCCACCGCGTGCGCGGCCTCGCGGTCTGCGCCGGTGTATTCGACCAGCACACCGACGGCCGGCGGCAGGTCGGCCGAGCGCCGGTGCAGGTAGGTCTCGACCGTACCGTCGAAGAACGCGACCCGGCGCAGCGCGAGCTTCTCGCCGATCTTGGCCGACAGCTCGCCGATCGCCTGTTCGACGGTCTTCTCGCCCATGGTGGCCGTCTTGAGGGTGTCGACGTCGGTGGCCCTGGCCGCCGCGGCAACACCGACCACCTCGGCGGCCAGCTGCTGGAACTCGGCGTTTTTGGCGACGAAGTCGGTCTCGCAGTTGAGCTCGATCAGCGCGCCGCCCTGGGCCGCGACCAGCCCTTCGGCGGCGGCCCGCTCGGCGCGCTTGCCGACATCCTTGGCGCCTTTGATGCGCAGCGCCTCGATGGCCTTGTCGAAGTCGCCGCCGGTTTCGGTCAGCGCGTTCTTGCAGTCGAGCATGCCGGCGCCGGTCAGTTCCCGAAGCCGCTTGACGTCGGCGGCGGTGAAGTTCGCCAATGATCAGCCTTCCTGTGAGGACTCGGTGGTTGATGCGGTCTCGCCGGCAGCGGTGTCGTCTGGACCAACGGGGACAGCGGTGGTGGTCGCACCGGCCAGCAGCTCTTGTTCCCACTCGGCCAGCGGTTCGGCGGCCAGCGAATCGCTGGCTTCCGGCTTGCCGTCGCCGCGGCCCAGGCCGGCGCGGGCCTGCAGGCCTTCGGCGACCGCGGAGGCGATCACCTTGGTCAGCAGCGCTGCCGAGCGGATCGCATCGTCGTTGCCGGGTATCGGGTAGTCGACCAGGTCGGGGTCGCAGTTGGTGTCCAGGATCGCGATCACCGGGATGCCCAGCTTGCGGGCTTCCCCGACGGCGATGTGCTCCTTGTTGGTGTCGACGACCCAGATCGCCGACGGCACCCGGGACATGTCGCGGATGCCGCCGAGGCTGCGCTCCAGCTTGTTCTTCTCCCGGGTCAGTCCCAGGATCTCCTTTTTGGTGCGGCCCTCGAAGCCGCCGGTCTGCTCCATCGCCTCGAGTTCCTTGAGGCGCTGCAGCCGCTTGTGCACGGTGGCGAAGTTGGTGAGCATGCCGCCGAGCCACCGCTGGTTGACATACGGCATGCCGACGCGGGTGGCTTCGGCGGCGATGGCTTCCTGTGCCTGCTTCTTGGTGCCGACGAACAGCACCGTGCCACCGTGGGCGACGGTCTCTTTGACGAACTCGTACGCCTTGTCGATGAACGTCAAGGTCTGCTGCAGGTCGATGATGTAGATGCCGTTGCGGTCGGTGAAGATAAACCGCTTCATCTTGGGGTTCCACCGGCGGGTTTGATGCCCGAAGTGGGTGCCGCTGTCGAGCAGCTGCTTCATGGTGACAACAGGCATAGTGGCCCATGTCCTTTTCTTGTCGGTTGTCGCCCGCCATCGGGTGAGGACGGGCCCTGGTGTCTGCCGGATGCCAGACCCGCCCGGCAGAGCCTTGGCGGGACCGCGCGACATCCGTTCGGCTGCACACACGCGAAGTCAGCCCGCTGAGGCGAGCTGCGCGGTTGAGTTTACACGCCGGTAGCTGGTGCTTTGTCCACAGCCCGGCCCGCCGACGCCTGGCGGGCGGGCCCTCATCCCGCTGAACTGATGAGGTGTGGTCGCTGATGGTCCTGCTGGTGGTCGCGCTGCTGGGCGCGGCCCCGACACGGGCCGACGGTGTTCGGATGGACTGGCCGTTGCGGCCCCGACCCGCCGTGCTGCGGGCGTTCGACGCCCCCTCCCCCGACTGGAACCCCGGCCACCGGGGGGTGGATCTGGCCGGCGCACCCGGTCAGCCGGTGTACGCGGCGGGCGCCGGGACGGTGGTGTTCGCCGCGACGCTGGCCGGTCGGCCGGTGGTGTCGATCGCTCATCCGGGCGGTTTACGCACCAGCTACGAGCCGGTGCGGGCGAGCGTTCGGGTCGGGCAACCGGTGGGCGCGGGCACGATGGTCGGCGAGTTGGCCGCAGGCCATCAGGGCTGCCCGACCGCAGCGTGTCTGCACTGGGGAGCGATGTGGGGTCCCGCGTCCCGCGCCGACTACGTCGACCCGCTCGGGCTTCTGAAGTCGACCCCGGTGCGGCTCAAGCCGCTGGGCAGCGTCGTCCGCTCCCCGGTCTCCTCGGTCACCGGTCAGCGCCGAGGGCTGGCTGCCATCGCGGATCAGAAGAGTCCGATGACCGCATCAGCAAGGTGGGTCGTCGCCACATCTGTCACCGCGGCTGCGACTCCGTACACGACACCCTGAGGCAGCGGCTCGATGTAGTCCACGGGCGCAGGGACTGCTGCCGCCGTGTCGGCCAACACCGAGGGATCATTGGCTGTACTGGTCGTCGCAGCAACAGCGGCTTCCAAGGCTTGGTCGGCGTCCAGTGAGTTCACGGCCTCTTGGTAGATGGCGTTATCGAACACGTTGCTGAGCAATTGCACCACGCTCGCCTCAAGCGGGTTGCCATGCGCGATGAGGGAATCTTCCGTAGACAACAGCTGCTGATCCCCCAAATGGCTGAGGTGTTGCAGGGCTATGGCCTGGTCAATGCCGGTTTTCTCAAAAGGGGTGGCGCTGGCGCCCAAATCCTTGAGCGCGGTGCTCAAATCGCCATCAGCTGTGTGCAGGTCAGAGCCCGCGGTGTCGAGGAGTGTCGTGTCGTCGGCGCTAGCCGGCGCGGCCACCGCGAGAATGACCGCAGCCGCAATGGCGCCGCCACCGAGAACCGTCGCAGCAGACCGCCCAGCGGCCCGGCGACCCCGATGAACCCGGCGATGGCTCCGCATCATCTGCGCACTCCTCGTCTTAAGCGGTCTTAAGCGCTGTTCAGGCCGGTCGCCGCAAGGTACCACATTGAAGGCCGGGTGGCCGGCTCAAACCCTTGAACGGCTCGACATCCCGGGGACCTCAGGCCCGCGGATGGGCCTGCTCGTGCACCTTGCGCAACCGGGCCACCGTGACGTGAGTGTAGAGCTGGGTGGTGGCCAGGCTGGCATGGCCGAGCAACTCCTGCACGATACGCAGGTCCGCCCCGCCCTCGAGCAGGTGGGTGGCGGCGCTGTGCCGCAGTCCGTGCGGCCCGATGTCCGGTGCGCCGTTGACCGCGGCGACGGTCTGGTGCACGACGGTGCGGGCCTGCCGCACGTCGAGCCGGCGGCCCCGCGCGCCCAGCAGCAGCGCCGGTCCCGACTCGGCGGTGGCCAGCGCAGGGCGCCCGTCGGCCAGCCACGCCGCGAGCGCCTCGGCGGCCGGTTCGCCGAACGGCGCGGTGCGCTGCTTGTCGCCCTTGCCCACGACCCGCAGCAGCCGGCGTCCGGTGTCGACATCGTCGATGTCCAGGCCGCACAGTTCGCTGACCCGGATACCGGTGGCGTAGAGCAGCTCGACAATCAGCCGGTCCCGCAAGGCCAGCGGATCACCGTGCTGGGATCCGGATTCGGCTGCCGCCATGGCGGCCAGCGCCTGATCCTGGCGCAGCACCGCCGGCAGTGTCCGCCGCGCCTTGGGGTGCTGCAGCCGTGCGGCCGGGTCAGCAGACAGCAGACCACGCCGCACCGCCCAGGCGGTGAACGCCTTGACCGCCGAGGTGCGCCGGGCCAACGTCGTGCGCGCCGCGCCGGCGTTCGCCCCGGCAGCCAGCCAGGACCGCAGCAGCGGCAGGCTCAGCCCGGCCAGACCCGACCCCGGCGCACGGTCGTCGACAAAGGCCAACAGCGACCGCACGTCGCCCAGGTACGCGCGACGCGTGTGCGCAGAACGCCCGCGCTGCAGCGCCAGATACTCGTCGAACGCATTAAGGTAGTCCTCGACGGCCGCGTCCACTCCCCCACGGTCGCAGATCGCGGCGGCCGCGGTCAGCCGACGCGCCGCAGCGCGTCACGAGTCAGATCGGCCAGCGTGGGATAACCGTCCACGGCCATGATCAGGTCTGCTTCGGCCAGCAACGCACGCAGCACGTGCACGATGCCGTCGACCCCGCCGAGCGCCAGGCCGTAGGAGTAGGGCCGGCCGATGCCGACCGCGGTGGCGCCCAGGGCCAGGGCTTTGACGATGTCGGCGCCGCTGCGGATCCCGGAGTCGAACAGCACCGGCAGCCCGTCGGCCGCGTCGACCACCGCCGGCAGACAATCCAGCGCCGGCAGGCCGCCGTTGGCCTGCCGGCCGCCGTGGTTGGAGCAGTAGATGCCGTCGACCCCGGCGTCCTTGGCGCGCCGGGCGTCCTCGGGGTGGCAGATGCCCTTGACGATCAGCGGCAGGCCGGTCAGCGACCGCAGCCACGGCAGGTCATCCCAGGTCAGCGGATTGCCGAAGACCTGCGCCCAGCGCAGCACGACGGCGCGCGGGTCGTCGTCCGGCGGCTGCGCGAGGCCTGCACAAAACACCGGGTCGCTGGTGTAGTTGCTCAGGCAGTGCCCGCGCAGTTGCGGGAAATTGGCGGTGGACAGATCGCGGGGACGCCAGCCGGGCACCCAGGTGTCAAGGGTGACGACGATGCCCCGGTAGCCGGCCGCCTCGGCACGGTGCACCAGGCTGGCGGCCAGCTCGCGGTCGGTCGGCGTATAGAGCTGGAAGAACCCGGGTGTGTCGCCGAACTCGGCGGCGACGTCTTCGAGGGGGTCGGCCGTGAGCGTCGAGACCATCATCGGCACGCCGGTGCGGGCGGCCGCCCGGGCGGCGGCCAGGTCGCCATGGCCGTCTTGGGCGCAGATCCCGATGACGCCGATGGGGGCCATGAACACCGGTGACGGCAGCGTCATGCCGAACAACTCCACAGACAGGTCGCGGTCTTTGGCGCCGACGAACATCCGCGGGATCAGTCCCCAGCGTTCGAAGGCCGCGCAGTTGGCCTGCTGGGTGCGCTCGTCGCCGGCGCCGCCTGCCACGTAGGACCACACCGACGGCGACATGGCGGCCTGCGCTCTGGCCTCCAGGTCCGGGTAGTCCATCGGCAGGGATGGCGTCGTCCCGGCCAGTCCTTGCAGGTAGATCTCGAACTGATAATCCCCGAATGCCATGTGTCGAGGATGCCAGGCGGTGATCAGCGGGCCAAAACGTCGTACCCGGGAATGGCTGCCTTTTGCCGGATCCGAACATGCCGAGCGTGGAGGTGATGCGAAAAACTGCACCGAATCTCGCAGTAGATGCACGTTCGGTGGGGAAGCGCGTCCCACAGCAGGGCTTCCGGACCTTGCACGCGAGTCGGACATCTACCCCCGCCGTCTTCGGCTGACGCGGCCAGTGCGTTGGCTGGTGGTTCGCGCCGAACGTGCGTCCTCGACGTCGACAGTGCATCCATGGCGACCGGGCGCGTTGACTGTGCATCCACGGCGACGACACGCCGACGTGATGCGCCTTGGATGCACGCTCGAATCCGCAGGCGCACACTCGATGCCGCAGGCGCACGGTCGAAGGCAAGCTTGCCCATCGCGGCGAACGAAAGCAGCAGCGAACAGCACTGCCGCACTGAAACAAGTGCCGCTGGGTGGATTCTCGACCAAAGCACTTCAGGCTCGACGCAAGTGGGGAATCTACCCCCTGGTGGCGCACCCCACCGCCGAGCGGGGACGGCGGCCCTTCCCTAGTCGACAGTTCCCGGTGGCGCCACCCATTCCGTGGGCTGACCGGTGATCGTCGCTATCCGATCGAAGTCACGGTCGTAGTGCAGCACCACGAGCCGGGCACGTTCGGCGGCAGCGGCGATGAGCAGATCGCCGAGCTTCACCGTGCGGTGTAGACCTTCCACGGCCAGCGCCCCTTGCACCTCGAACGCACGGTCCATCACGTCCTGATCGATCGTCGCCTGGGGCCAGGGTGACCGAGCGTGCCGGGTGCGTTTCCAATCCCGCTCGTTGCGCGCGCTGACCCCGGCTTCGAGGTCGGTGATGGTGCACCGGGCCACCAGCCCGGCCTCGATCAACGGGATGAGCCGCTGCGCCACGGCCGGCTTGCTCACCCGAGCGACGGCGGAGGTGTCGCCGAGAAAATAGGCTTTTAAGCCCACGCGGACCTGCGCTGCTCGTCGGCGGCCAGCTCGGCACTGCCCGCAATGACCTCAGGGTGCAGCAGGGCTTTACGGCGCTGAGCGAGCGCCAACACCTCCGCCAAAGCCTCGTTCACCGTCGCCTTGGCCGTCGACGTGCCGAACAATCGCCGCGCCTGCTCCAGCTTGTCGTCGTCCACATCGATCAGCCGTTTCGTCATCCGTCAAGTATATCCGATGGATTAGAAATAGATATCCTCGGTGAGCTCTGCCGTTGAATCGCAACAAAAGGGACCGGACAACACCCATGCCCTCATCGGGCCTTTCACCAGTCATTTTGTTGATGACTCTTGGCCAGAACGGCAAAGCAATGCGACCTTGCTGACATGATCAGGCCACCCACCGCCAGCGGGTCTCATCGGCTATGCGGTTCACGCGACTCATGCTGTCCTCCCGCGCTGCCGCACGACGCGCCAGCGGCCGTCCTGACGCTCGGCAAGCCCCGCGACTTCCAGCATCGCCAGCGGGCCCAACACGCGGGCGGGCACCAACCCGGCCGCGACGGCGACCTGGTCGACGGTCGCCGTCCCACGGCCCGGCAGCGCCTCATACACCCGCCGTTCGGCATCGCTGAGACCGTCGAGCGCGGTCGTCGGCCGTGGTAGTTCGGGCGCGAACTCGCCAATGCGGCCCACGAACTCGACGATGTCCTCGGCGCGGGTGACGACGTGCGCACCGGTTCGCAACAAGGCGTGACAACCCGCCGACGCCGCCGACGTCACCGGCCCGGGCACCGCACCCACGGTCCGACCCAGAGCCCGGGCCCACGCGGCGGTGTTGGCCGCCCCGCTGCGCAGGCCAGCCTCGACCACGACGGCCGCTCCGGCGAACGCCGCCACCAAGCGGTTGCGGGTCAAGAACCGGTGCCGCGCCGGGCGCGCCCCCGGAGGGTATTCGGTGACCAACAAACCGCTGCTGCCGATCCGATGCAGAAGCCCGGAATGACCTGCGGGATAAAGGATGTCGATACCGCCCGCCAGAACCGCAACGGTGACGCCGTCGCAGGCGAGAGCGGCGCGGTGGGCCACGCCGTCGATGCCATAGGCTCCGCCGGACACCACCGCCACGCCGCGCTCGGTCAGCCCGGCCGTCAGATCCGCGGTCACGACCTCGCCGTAGGCGGTGGCGGCCCGGGTGCCGATAACTGCGGCCGCACGCTGTGTGATCTCGTCCAGCGATTCGGGCCCCACCGCCCACAACACCATCGGCGGCCTGCCGTGCGGTTTGGCCGCCACCGCGTTACCGGCAAATGCGGCGAATGCCAGCGTCGGCCACTCATCGTCGTCCGCCGTGATGAGCCGACCACCGCGGCGGGCCAGTATCTCGAGATCATCGGCGGCCCGGTCTATTTCGCGCCTGGCTTCGGTATGGTGGGCCAGCGTGTCGTCGACCTGACCACGTCGGACCCGCTCGGCCGCTTCCAGCGGTCCCACCCGCTGCACCAGCGCGGCAAGTTCCACGCACGGCGGTTCGGCCACTCTCGACAGGTAGGCCCACGCCCGCAGGGTCGGGTCGGTCATCGCTCCGGCCCGGGTTGGCGGAAACTCAGCGCGGCGGCGACCTCGTCGGGCCCGGGGGAGGTACGGCCGTTCAGATCGGCAAGTGTCCAGGCCACCCGCAGCGTGCGGTCGACCCCACGAATGCTCAGCAGCCCGCGGTCCAGCGCCGTGCGCAGCGGCTCCATCGCCGCGTTGCAAAGCCTGAACGTTCGCCGCAGCAGCGGTCCACTGACCTCGGCGTTGGTGGTGTACCCGTGGGGACGCCATCGCTCGGCGGCCGCGTCGCGTGCCGATGCCACCCGGCTGCGCACCTGCGCGGTCGACTCGGCCGGTGTCGCCGAGAACGCCCCCGCGCGCACCGGATGCATTTCGACCCGCAGGTCGACGCGGTCCAGCAGCGGCCCGGACAACCGGCCGAGGTAGCGACGTTTGGCCGCCGGGGCGCAGATGCAGTCCCGCGGATCCGCCGGGGCACACGGACACGGGTTGGCGGCGAGCACCAGTTGAAACCGGGCCGGGTAGCGCGCCACCCCGTCTCGGCGTGCAAGACGAATCTCGCCGTCTTCCAGCGGCGTTCGTAACGCCTCCAAGGCGCTGACACCGATTTCGGCGCATTCGTCGAGGAAGAGCACCCCGCGGTGAGCGCGGCTGACCGCACCCGGGCGGGCCAGGCCGGACCCGCCGCCGACCAGCGCGGCGACGCTGGAGTTGTGGTGCGGCGACACGAACGGCGGCCGGATGATCAGCGGCGTGGCCTCGGACAGTAAGCCGGCGACCGAGTGGATCGCGGTGACCTCCAGCGACTCGGACTCCGACAATGCCGGCAGCAACCCTGGAAGGCGTTGTGCGAGCATCGTTTTACCCACCCCGGGCGGACCGGTCAGCATCAGGTGATGAGCACCCGCGGCGGCCACCTCGACGGCAAAACGGGCCTGGGACTGCCCGACCACATCGGCAAGGTCGGCCTGCGACTCCGGCGCCGGGGCCGCTGCGGTGATCCTGTTTTCCAATCGCGCCACGTCGCCGAGCCAGGCTTGCAGGTGGGCCAGGGTCCGCACACCCCATACCTCGATGCCGTCGACCAGGCTGGCTTCAGCCAGGTTGTCCACCGGAACCACGACGGCCTGCCAGCCCTCGGTCTTGGCGGCCAGCACGGCCGGCAACACGCCGCGCACCGGCCGGACCCTGCCGTCCAACGCCAGTTCGCCGAGCAGCACGACCGTCTCCAGCCGCCGCCACGGGGCTTTCCGCTGCGCCGACAGCACCGCCGCGGCCAACGCCAAGTCGTACCCCGAGCCCATTTTCGGCAGGGTGGCCGGGGACAGCGCCAGGGTCAGCCGTGCCGACGGCCAGGTGTTGCCGCAGTTGGTGATCGCCGCGCGTACCCGGTCGCGTGACTCCTGCAACGCGGCGTCGGGCAGGCCGACCAGGTGCACGCCCGGCAGGCCGGAGGTGATGTCGGCTTCGATCTCGACGATTTCGCCATCCAGTCCGCGTACCGCGACCGAAAACGCACGCCCCAGCGCCATCAGCCGACCCCTTGCACGTGGGTGATTTCCGGAGTGCGGCGCCGCCCGATGCGCACGCCGATCACGTCGATCCGGATCGCCGCCCAATGTCGGTCCTGCTCGGCGAGCCACAGCGCGGCCAGCCGACGCAGTCGCCGCACTTTCTGTTCGGTCACCGCGTAGGCCAGGCCGCCGAAACCGTCCCCGGTGCGGGTTTTGACTTCGACGAACACCACCGTGTGGGTGCCCGGGTCGACGGCGATCACGTCCAGCTCGCCGTACCGGCAGCGCCAGTTGCGGGCCAGGACCCGCAGTCCCAAGCCTGCCAGATGGTCGGTGGCCATTCGTTCACCGAGCGCGCCAAGTTCGGCCCGCGTTAATGTGGTCATGCCAGCACCCTGAGCTCCGGCGCCGACGCGGCAGACCGGCCGCCGGCCAGCCACCGCGGTTTCACGGTCAGTTATCCCCAGTTACGGGTTGATCCACAACTTTGCGACCGCGGCTGCCGGGCGGCACCGGCGGCGGGCATGCTGACCATCGGTGAGCGCGCTCAACGTGAACCGGCGCGTCTTTGCGATGCCGCGCCTTTCACAGCGGTGGGGTACTCACACTCATGTCGACGCATTCGCACTGGTAGCCTAATGAGAACTAGCGGGTCAGTCATCGGGCAGACTCGCTACCGGTAGCGGCC
>NZ_VYIK01000080.1 GCF_008709575.1 Mycobacterium sp. | reverse complement strand
GGTCGCCGGTGCCGCCCATGATCAACGCCGCCTCATCAGCCAGCGCACGAACCGGGCCGACCACCAAAGCCAGCGCCCAGAAACCCGCAGCGACACTTGATGAGAAGACCGGAACCGCCCACCGTCGCCTACGGTCGCTCATGACATTCCCTTACTCGTTCATCGCGCCGGATTCGTCGAGCTTCCAGGTGCGGGGAAGCATCGGTTCACTCGGATCGCCACCAAACTTGTCACCGGCCAGGGTGGTCAACCCGGCAGCCTCGGCAACGGCCTGAGCGACCCCGGCGAAACCGAGCGTTCCCGCGCCCCGGTCTGATGGGATCGCGGACGCGTTCGGACCGGCCGGCGATCCACCTGGGCCGCTATCGCCTGCCAGGTCCATATATTCGTAGCCGTGATCGGGCATGTCCCGCCTGGCGCGCCGGCGCCGGCGTGCCCGCGTCGGTTCTCGTGTTGCTGCCGCGGCGGCTGGAGCAGCAGCGGTGAGATCAGGCTTGGGGGCGCGCTGCTTGGCGCGGGCCTGGGCGCTTGTTCGGGAACTCATCGGGGTCCAGCCGCCCGCCAGATAGGGAAACGGGCCCGGACCCGTGGACGGCGCCGGCGGGGCACCGGGTGCAGGGGGTGCTGCGGGTGCCGTGGCCACCGGAGTCGGAGCCGGGGCAACCGGGGCCGAGACGGTGGGCGCCGGGGCCGGGCCTGTGATGAGAACCGTCGGTGCGGTCTGGGCAGGCAGGATCGCTTCGGCGCCGGCAGACGCCAGGTCCGGACCGTGTAACCCGGCCAGACCGGACAGACCGGCGGCGCCGCCCGCCAGACCCGGCAACGCCGTCAAGGGGGCGGCCGCCGTGGGCGCCGCCAGCCCCGGAAAAGTGATATAAAACTGAGCAATCTGCAGCGGAATATGTTCGAACACCAAGACGGACGTGCTGATCATCGTCGCCACCGGCTGCAAAGCCGGATTACCCCCGGTGAAGCCCGCAATAGCCTCAATGATCGCCTGATCCTGGGCAATGTCGGTGGCCAGCAACGACGACATGGTGGTGCCGTGCGGCACGCCGAACAAAAACTGTTGGATCGTCTCGTTTCCGTGCACCCCGGGCGCTTCGCCGAAGAGGTAGTTGTAGACCTGCTGGAGGAAACCGGGCAGCGTTTGCGGCTGGTCGGGGGCGGTCGCGGGATCCGCCGATTTCAGGATCGGCGGGGCCGGTGTGGGGTGTGGTGCTGCGGCGAGGGCGGTGGTGGACACTTGGTGGTAGGTGCTCATGGCGGTGGCGGCCTGAATCCACATTCGCGCGTAGTCGGCTTCGTTGAGCGCGATCGGGATGGTGTTGATGCCGAAGAAGTTCGTGGCCAGCAACGCCGCGTGGTGTGCGTGGTTGGCGGCCAGCTCGGCCAGGGTGGGCATGGCGGCCAGCGCGGCGGTGTAGGCGCCGGCCGCGGTTTCCTGCCGGGCGGCGGTGGCGGCGGCGTCGGTGGCCGCCTGGGCCAGCCACGCCACGTATGCAGTGTTGGCGGCCGTATACGCCTCGGCGCTGTGGCCCTGCCATGCCTCAGCGTGCACCGAGCCCATCAGTGCTGTCAGCTCGCCGGCCGCGTCGGCGTATTCGGTGCTCAACCTTGTCCAGGCTGCTGCCGCCGCCAGTAATGGGCCCGGTCCGGCGCCACTACTTAACAGCGCCGAGTGGAACTCTGGCGGAAAAGCCGTCCAGATCGGCGCGGTCACCGCGCCCGGGGTCCGATCGGATGCCGCAGGGCAGCCGGCGGAGTAGTGCAGCAGATGGGAGACACCTGCATCGTCATCGCGACCTCATCCTTTCCTCTCGTTCTATCGACGCTGATGGGCGCTACCATCGCCGGACTGGGTAAGCCTAAACCGGCGTATCGGCTTGTCGCAGACGATTTGCAACAATGATGCGAAGACCTTGCAAGTGTCGGGTTAGCTTGAGCGTGGGTGCCCCGAGCTGCCGGACGTCACAAGCCCGCTGGCGATGGAGGAGGAGCGTGCGATCCCACACCACGCCTGATCCCGGGCAGTCGCGGTCGATCCTCGAATCAGCTCGGGCAACCCTTCTCGTGTGCGGTCTGCTCTCAGCGATCAGTTCGCTGGCCGGCATGGCGCCGCTGATCGCGGTCGTCGTGGTGAGCGAGCGGCTCCTGAGGGGCACGACCGATGTCTGGCCGATCATCCTCGTGGCAGTCGCCGCGCTGGCGGTCAAACAACTGGGCGTGTTCGCCGCCGGCTTCATGACACATCTGGCCGACATCCGGGTGTCGTTTCGGGTGCGCCGCCAACTGCTGGTCAAGCTGAGCAGAGTACCGCTCAGCTGGTTCGACGAGCGCTCGTCCGGCATCGTCAAGAAGGCCGTCGAAGACGACGTCGCAGCGCTGCACCGGCTTGTAGCGCACTCGATCGTGGACCTCAGCGCAGCCGCGGTGCCGCCGCTGGTCGCCGTGGTCTATCTGGTCACTCTGGACTGGCCGATAGCAGTGGTGGCCTTGCTTCCGGTGTTCGCCGGACTGGTCGCCTACCACCGTGTGATGGCGAGCGCCGGCACCAAATACCCCGAGTTCATGCGATGGTTGGCGCGCCTCAACGGCGCAGCGGTGGAATTCGTCAACGGCATCGGTGTGGTGAAGGCTTACGGCACACCCGGTCAAGCGAGTCAGCGTTTCCGAGATGTTTCCCGGTCTTTCGCGCGCTTCTTCTTCGACTGGGCCAAATCGACCAGTGCTGCCAGTGTCACCGCCGAGATACTCCTCTCGCCGCCCAGCATTCTTCTGTTCGTCGCCACAGCAGGAGGAATCCTCACCGCCGACGGTGATCTTCCGGTCGAGAAGTTCATCGCGTTTCTGGTGTTCGGCACCGTCATCACCTCGGGATGGATGACGCTGCTGATGTCGGTGCACCCATTGGTCACCTCGCTGAAGGTGTACCGCGACATCGGCGAATTGCTTTCCACTCCCGAGCTTTCCATTCCGGACGAACCGGTCGAACCGGATCCGACGACCGACGGTCCGGTGGTGCGGATCAGTGGCGTGCAGGTCAGCTACGGGGACACGGTGGCCCTCACCGGAGTCGACCTGTGCCTCGAGCGCGGGACCATTACCGCGCTGATTGGCCCGTCTGGTTCGGGGAAGTCCACTTTGGCCAAGCTGCTTCCCCGGTTCACCGATCCGGGTGCGGGCTCGGTCCAACTGTACGGCGCTGATCTGCGCTGCATCGACCCCGCAGAGTTGTATCGCCACGTCGCGTTCGTCTTTCAAGACTCGCAGTTGGTCTCGGCGATGAGCATCCGCGACAACATCCGTCTGAGCCGGCCGGATGCCGACGATGCGGCAGTGCGTGACGCGGCCGCCAAAGCCCAAATTCTCTCCAGAATCGAAAAGTTGCCGCGCGGCCTCGATTCGACTGTCGGCCAGGACGCGGCGCTTTCGGCCGGTGAGCGCCAGCGCGTGTGTATTGCCCGGGCGATTCTCGCCGATCGTCCGATCCTGGTTCTCGACGAGGCCACCGCCAGCACCGATCCGGAGAACGAGGCCCGCATCCAAGAAGCGCTCAGCGAGGCCGCGCACGGCCGGACCGTGTTGGTCATTGCGCACCGACTCAGCACGATCCGGGGCGCCGACGCCATCGTCGTGCTGGACGGCGGACGGATCGTCGAACGCGGTCGGCACCACGACCTGCTGGCAAAGGACGGAGTCTATGCCCGGCTGTGGAAACAGGAAAGGGACGCCGAACGCGGCGTGGCCGAGCAGCTGGCGAGGAAACGATGAGCATTATCATCGGATACCTTTGGGATCTGCTCGACGGCCGCGGGCGCCGCCGGCTGAGGACCATGCTCGGCGTGCTGGCTGCGCAAGGCGTTGTCCAGGGCCTGGGATTCCTGTTAGTCGTCCCTTTTCTCGGCGCTGTCGTCCACCGACCCCCGCAGTGGGGGCATTTGTGGTTACTGATCGCGGCGATCGCCGTGACCGTCGGTGTGCATCACGGATTGTTAGCCTGGAGCACCTCACTGGGATACCAGGTTGCCACTGATGCGCTGACCAGCTTTCACGCCCGGATCGGCAATCATCTCGCCGTTTTGCCGCTCGGCTGGTTCGGGTCTGAGCGCACCGGACCGGTCGCACGTCTGGTCACCAAAGACACGGTCGACATCGCCGATTTCCCGGCACATTTGCTCCGCTACGTGATCGTCGGCATCACCACTCCGGCCACCCTGATAATCGGCAGTTATCTGACTGGTTGGCGCATCGGGGTGGCCTTGACTCTGGGTGCGCTGCTCTGCCTAATGGCGCTGCGGCTGTATATGGGCATCGTGCACCGCAACGATGCCCAGTACGAAACTGACAGCGGCGCTACCGCTTCCCGGATCGTCGAATACGCTCGTCTGCAACCGACGTTGCGGGCCTACGGGGTGCTCAACCGCCGTGCGTTGGGCTCTATCGAACAATCCCTTACCCGTCAACAACACTCACAGTCCCAGCTCACCATTCGCGGGGCATGGGGATTGGTCGTCTGCTTCGGCACCATGCAGCTGGTGATCATGGCAATCATCGTGTTCGGCGTTGCCCTGACTTTGCGTGGGGAGCTGGCGGTGCCTGCGATGGTCGGTCTGCTGATCATCACGTTGCGCATGATCGACCCGATTTCTCAGCTGGGTGACCTGGCCGGGCACGTCCAAGTCACTGCGGACGCGATCGTGCGGGTGCGCCAATTGCTGGCGCTACCGCCCCTTCCGGAACCTGAGTCAGACCTGGAACCTGAACCTACCGGTGCCGACATCGAATTGCGCGGTGTTCGTTTCGGTTATAACGACGGTGCCGAGGTCATCAAAGGTGTCGATGCGGTCATCCCGCAGGGCAGCCTCACCGCGATCGTCGGCCCGTCGGGCTCGGGGAAAACCACGCTGCTGCGCTTGATCGCGCGTTTTTTCGATGTCGACGGCGGCAGTGTCGTGCTGGGCGGCCACGACGTGCGGGAGCTCGGAACCCGCAAGGTCGCACACCTGATCGCGCCGGTCTTCGACGACGCCTATCTTTTCGACGGGACCATCGCCGACAACCTACGGATGGCCGATCCCGCTGCCGGAGAAACCGAGCTGCGTCGTGTCGCGGCCGTCGCGCGTCTCGACGAGGTGATCGACCGGCTTCCCGACGGCTGGCAGACTCGTGTCGGCGAGGCCGGGTCGGCGCTGTCTGGTGGGGAACGGCAGCGCGTCGCCATTGCCCGCGCATTGCTCAAGAACGCGCCTGTGGTACTACTCGACGAAGCCACCGCCGCGCTCGATGCCGTCAACGAGGCCGCGGTAGCGGGCGCGATCGCCGAATTGGCTCGAGATCACACTATCGTTGTTGTCGCACACAGGATTTCGACCGTGATCGGTGCCGACCAAATCCTCGTTCTTGAAGACGGCCAGATCACCGCTCGCGGTTCCCACGACCAACTGGTCACCGCCAGCGGAACTTATGCCCGATTCTGGGAGGAACGCCTGCGTGCCCGCGGCTGGCAACTTCGGTCCCCAGCCTGACGACGCCCCGGGAATTTCACTGCGGCGCCGCAAGCTCACAGAGGTTGAACTTGTACGTGTTGACGATAGCCGGCGCCAGTCGCGCCAGCGCCGCCATGCCGTAGCGACGCGATCGCGGCCAGGTCGCCGCGAGGTGGGGCTGCGGGGTCGCCAGCGTTCGGGTGTCGAGCAGGCGCAGGCCCCAGCGCTCGATGTCACGGGGGTTGTCGCAGACCCATTGCAGCCGTGCGGTGAGCTGCGCCAGGGAGCGGTTGCGGTCCTGGTTGGCGACCATCCTTGTGCCGGCTGTGTCGAATGCGATCAACGAACCGGGAAACCGGTGGGACAGCTGGCCGAAAATACGGTGTACTGCGTCGGCGCTGAGATAGATCAACACGGCCTCGCTGATGAACAAGTACGGCCCGGGGGCGGCGGCCACGACGTCGTACCAGTCGGTGTCGAGAACCGAGCCGGCCAGCATCCGGCATCGCTGGCTGTCGCGGAAAAACCGTCGGCGCAGGGCAATAGCATCGGGAAGGTCAAGATCGAACCAGTGGATCCGGCCATTGTCGAGGCGATCGAAGCGAGTGTTGAGCCCGGTGCCCAGTTCGACGACGGTTCCGGCCGGGTGGTCGTCAACAAACCCACGCACCCAGGCGTCGAAGATCGAGGATCGAAACACCGAGCCGGACAACGACGAACCACCGAATCGGGTGAAATCGTAGTCGATGGCCGCGACGAGTTCCCGCGCTCGCCGATCACCGAGCACCGGGCGACGTGCGGCGGCGTCACAGGCCCGCGCATAGAGCGGAATCAGCAACGTCTCGCCGACTTCGCCGAGATTGGGGACGGTCCTGTCCATCAAGCCACACTGAGCCAGGAGTTACGGAACGAGCAGATTGCCGTTGAACACTTCCCCAACGATATTGGCCAGACCGTCCAGAGCGGCGATCGGACCCACCGGGTCCCCGGTGATCGTCACGGTGCCGCCGGCGTCGTCGTCGGGGGCGTGGAAGAGCAGCTCCATGCCCACAGAGTTGAGGATCGAGCCGCCGACTCCGTTCTCGACACCACCGACACCGTCGACCACGCTGCCGGGGCTGAACAGCCCGCCCAGGGCGAGGTTGAGCGTGGCGATCGACTCGCCGCCGTTGTCGCCGGCGCTGACGAACGACTCCAAGGCCGGCGCGAACGCGTCGAGATTGAGGGTGGCGCCGTTGAAGAACGCGTTGACCGTGTTGACCGGTGCGTCCGCCAGCGCGGTGAGGGCCGCCGACGGGTCCCCGGCGGTGATGTCGGCCACGGCGGTGTCGATGCTGTTGAGCAGCGCCACCTCGGGGCTGAGCACGGGGCCCAGAAAACCGATGATGACCCCGCTCAGCGGTGAGGAGCCGAAATTGTCCAGAGCGGCGAGCACGTCGCCTTCGGTACCGCCCGGCACGGAGAAGCCCTCGCCGAGCAGGCCGGAGTAGACCTGGGTGTGCACGGCCTCGATCGGGACCGGCGCCTCGGCGTGGAATAACCGCCCGCCCAGCGTCGCCTCTGAAACGCCCCCAAGGGTCTGGGCCGTGACGCTCGCGTCGATCACCGAGGGCGCGTTGAGCAGCGCGGCAGCTTCCAGCGCGGTCGCAAGGTTCCCGGGAATGGCTGCCGTGTCAGCGGAAAACAGCGTGCTCAGCGCGCTCTCGGCGGCGCTGAACACCTCGTGGGCGTTGGCGAGGGTGGTGCTGAAGTCCCGACCCGACAAGGTGATCGGGTCGACGGGGACCGAGGGTGCCGGTGCGGTGTAGGTGGGATAGGTGTAGTCCGTCAAGTACGTCGCGTAGCTGCCCAGCGTGCCGGCCACGGAGGGATCGTCGGCATACAAAACATTGTCGAGATTGGTCGCCTCGATGGTTTGCGCCGTAGTGGGTGCCGATGCCGTCGCGAGCAGATCGGCGAACGGCTGGTCGGCAGAGGGCGCGGCCGGATCGGTGGTGGGGATGCTTGATGGGTCAAGCACATACCCGGCGAACGTTTCGGCCAGCGTGGGGTCGGTGTCGGCGAACATGGCGTCCAGGTTGGCCACCCCGGGCGGGGTGACATCGGCGGAGACGAGCGCTGAGAAGTCCGTGAACGGATCCGGGGCGAGGGCGGACGAGGATATCGGAGTGCTCGCGTCGGTGGCGAGCGTGCCGGCCAGGTTGGAGTGGCCGCTGTCCAGTAACCCGGTGTAGAGGGCGTTGTCGAGATCTTCGGCCTCGATATAGTTCGCCGACGACGTCGAGGTGCCGGCGGGCAGCAGCTCGACGAACGGGTCGTCACCGGCAGGTGCGGTCTGCAGCCCGTTTGCCACCAGGCTCAACGTGCCGTCGATGTAGCCGTTCAGCACGGCGGCAAGGGGCTGGTCGGCGTGAATCAGGGTCAGATCCAGGCTGTATACCTGGGACTGGGTTTCGGGCGATCCGACGTTGATCGCGAAGTCGGAGAACGGGTCGTCGCCGACGAGCGGCACCGGTGAGGGTTGCGCGACGGGAACATAGAAGCCCGCCTCGGCGGCCATCGGGGCCCAGTAGTCCTGGTAGAGCAGGTTATCCAGTTCGGTGGCTTCGGTGAGCTGCGCGGCGGTGGCGTTCGCCGGCAGCAGCTCGGCGAACCCGTTGTCGGCCGAGGGCACGCCGGTGATGTCCAGGGCGCTGCTGGGAATCGTCGACGGGTTTTCCACATACGCGGCGAATGCGGCGGCCACGCCGGGGTTTTCGGCGAACATGTTCGCGTCCAAGACGGCGGCGTTCGCGGTCGGGTTGCCCACGCTTTCAGCGAAGAGAGTATAGGGCGAGTCGTTGATCGGAGCCACGACCGACGTCAGGATGCCGGCCTCGGTGTCCAGCGCGGTGATGGTGCCGGTTTGGCCCTGGGCGGCTAAACCCTGGTAGAGGATGACATCGAGCGCGTCCGCTTCGGCGATCTGCGCCGTGGTGGCATCGCCGGGAAGCAGAACGCCGAACGCATCATCGAGGCCGGGCGCGGGCAGGAGGTTGAACTCGGCGGCGGGCGGGCTGAACGTGAGGTCCGCCGCCGGGATGGTCGACGGGTGTGCCACATATGCCTGGAGTTCAGCGGCCAGGCCGGGATCGGCATCCGACAACGTCGAATCGAGGCTGGATGCGACAGCGGCCGCCTCGGAACTTCCGCCAACTGCGCTGGTGAAATCAGCGAACGGGTCGGCGTCGGCGTAGGCGAGGGCCACCGGCAGCGCGGCGCAGGCCGGCAGTGTAGCGGCCGCTGCGGCCAGGGTCTGGTTGAGACGACGACGGTTCATCGGGTGGACTCCATACCCTTTAGTGACCCTTTCGTGCGCTTTGCATGCCGTTTCGGGTCCGTCGGAGGAGAGGACTTGGCCGCGGCGACTTTGATGCGACTAATTTGCATCTGAGTGGACCCTGTTGTCAACCTCCGCCGATGCCGATACAGGCACACACAGACGTAATAAAAGTCAGGTGTTGGTAATCTACCCTCATGCCTGTGAGCAAAACCACTGGTCAGCGTGTTGGGGTGTGCTCGGCGGCGATTTATGCCCGGATTTCCTCGGATGCGGAGGGCACGGGGTTGGGGGTGGCGCGGCAGTTGGAGGATTGCCGCAAGCTGGCTGCTGAGCGGGGGTGGCCGGTCGGGGCCGAGTATGTGGATAACGATGTGTCGGCGTTTTCCGGTAAGCCACGCCGCGAATACGCGCGGATGTTGGCTGATCTGGCGTCCGGTGATCGGGATGCGGTGATCGTCTACAACTTGGATCGGTTGCATCAGCGTCCGGTGGAGTTGGAGGAGTTCGTCACGTTGTGCGAGTCGGTGGGGGTGCGTGATGTGGCGACGGTGACCGCCGACATCGACTTGGGTAACGATGACGGGCTGTTCATGGCGCGGATTTTCGCTGCGTTCGCCGCTAAGGAGTCGGGCCGTAAGTCGGCGCGGATTCGTCGCAAGATGTTGGCCAACGCGCAGGCGGGGTTGCCGCATGGGTCGGTGCGCCCGTTCGGGTATGAGGACGACAAGATCACGCTGCGCGAAGACGAGGCGGTGGTGGTGCGCGAGATGGTGGATCGTTATCTGGCCGGGCAGTCGATCCGCTCACTTACGTTGTGGCTCAACGACTCCGGCATCGCCCCGAGTGTGGCGAAGTCGTGGCAGACTTCGGCGGTGCGCCAAATCTTGTGCTCGGGCCGCATCGCCGGGTTACGGGAGCATCGGGGCGAGGTGATCGGGGCGGCGAAATGGCCCGCGATCATCACCCCGGCCGAGCGTGATCGGGTGCTGGCACGCATGGCAGCCCGGTCGGTGACCAAAACCCGCACCGCCCGCACCTACCTGCTGTCGGGGATGTTGCGCTGCGGGCGTTGCGGTAACCGGCTGTATTCCCAAGCACGGCACAGCAACCGCGATAATCGGACACGCCGGTATGTGTGTTTGAAGGGGCCGGATCATGGTGGGTGTGGCCGGTTGACGGTGGTCGCCGCCCCGGTGGAGGAACTGTTGACCGAGGCTGTGTTGGCCCGGCTGGATTCACCACAGCTGGCCGATGCGCTGGCGGGCAAAGCCACCGCCGATGCCGATGTCGCCGCGTTGGCCGCCCAGGTGGATGCCGATCAGGAGCGCCTCGATGAGCTGGCCGGACTCTACGCAGACGGCGCCATTACCGCGCGGGAGTGGATCACGGCGCGGGAACCGATCACCGAGCGCATTACTGCGGCCCGCCGTGATATCGCCGCTGCCACCGACACCACCGCGGTCTACGAGCTGGCCGGCACCGGCGGCGTGCTGCGCGCCGAGTGGGGCGGGCTGGATTTGGGTCGACAGCAAGCCATCGTCAAAGCCGTGTTGGATCACGCGGTCATCGCACCGGGCACACCGGGTGCGCGCAGCTTGGATATCGGCCGGGTGGCACCGGTGTGGCGGGTCTAAGGCAGACCGCGCCATATCCGATGACGGTTGACGACGGGTTAGGCTGCGGCCCAGTCATTGTCGGCGGCGATGAGGTCGGCGTACTCGACGCGGGCGATGAGCCGGTGTTCGCGGGCGCGCACCGCCGCCGACACGGCCAGCATGCGGTCGCCATCGCTGCCGTATCCGATGTGTTGTAGCCGCCACCCGATCACCCGGTTGTCGTCGGGAACATCAGGGCACGAGCGGGCCAGCTCAGCGGCGTGGGTGTGCTGCTGGTGCCAGGCTGCTCGGCGGGCGCGCAGCGCGGCCAGGGTGGTCGAGAACCGCCGCGATTTGGAGGTGACATGCCCCCGATACCCCAGGGTGTGCAACCAGCGCACCATCGGCCCGTAGCCGGGCAGACTCGCCAGGTGTCGCAGCGTCGATAAGATGGCGCGGATGTGCTCGCGCACGTCGAGGGCCTCGATCGCCAGCGGCGAGATGCGCTGCGGTGCCAGCCCGAACTCGGCCACCGACGTGCACACATACTTGGCCAGATACGCTGCTACCCGACGCGGCGAGCGACCAACACCAGCAGCGGTTTTGTCGGAATCGTCCAATCCTGCTGTAGCACGGGTTGTTTCGCCCATCTCACCGGCGGGGGTGATGGGTTGGGCGTCGGTTTGGGCGCCGAACCGCACCGTCACGCTGCTGGCGTTCGGCGCGGGCACCGCCACTGATACTTGCGCTGCCACCTGGTGCACCAACCCGGCCAGCCGGCCGGCGTCGATCCCGGCGTGTGCTGGAGGTGGGGTCGGCTGCCCGTCGTCTGCGGGTGGGCCGTCGAGCCGGATCACCGCGTGAAAGTTCGGCACCGCGCGGCGCTGAAACTCCACCACCTTCACAAACGACACCCGCACCCGATACGGGTCACCACCGGCGTCGCGGATCACGCTGCTGACGTGGCGGCGCAACGCGATGGTGAAGCGCCGCCACAACTCCGGCGCCCACCACGTAAACAACACATGCCCGCTGTAGTCATAGCAGTCGCCGCACAGCGGTTCACCCACCCGTGCATCAGCGGCGTCGTGGATCGCACCGCACCACAACGGGCGGCCATGACGGCAGCGGTGAAATCCGTTGCTGGGATGGCATTTACGGGCCTGCCCGGTCGCGCCGTCACCGATCGTGTGCACCGGGCCGAAACTCGGCGCGGTCAGGGTGACAAACACAGTTGGATGGCCGGCCACCGCCTCGGGTATCCCGTGGTGGCCGCCGGCGATCCCGGCATGAATCAACTGCCAGGTATCGGCGCCGTACAACTGCGAACACGACGGGCACACCGCCGCGCGCCGGTTCTTGCACCGCCCCAACACACGCAGCAGGCCGCCGTCGCGACCCACGCCGAGCAGATGCACCGGGCGGGCGCAAAACCCCGACCCGGCCACCCGCGACCACCACGCCTGGAAACCCGGCGACGATGCCCGCGCCACCGCCTGGGACACCACCGCGTCATCCCAGCTGCCCGCAGCGGCCATATCACCGCTGTCGATGCCCGTACCCATGGCGACAACATAGCCAGCCCCACCGACACATCGCGCCGCCCGACACCAGCGCCACAGGCCAAATTCAACGCGGTGGCGGCTCCCGGCGGGCTCCGCTTCGCTCCCTTCACTTCCGTCCGCTGGCGCTCCCGTCCGCGCCGGTCGCTGCGCACGCCCGCCATCCGCCGCCACCGACCCGATACGCCCTGCCGCACCCCGATCAGCCCCACCAGCCGCCGACCCAGACCGACACGTCAGCGAATCTGGACAACGACCACGGCCACCACGACCACCGCCACGATGACCACGACGCGCCGCCACACCCGCCGTGACCTGCGGTGAAGAGTTTCCATACTGCTATCAAGCAAACCGACTCCGTGCAACCCGGGGCACATCAAAGTCTCCGGAAAACCGGGGGAGGTTCACAATCGCAGCCCGATGTTCTCCAGCGGCCATGTCGCCCACGGCCGCTACAGTCCGATCCATGACCGACAATTTCGACGACACCGTGCGACGTTAGGATCAACGGATGAGCGAGCTGGTCGAGATCGACCTAACTGAGGACGAACGCCGGCTGATGTTTCACGGCCTCAACGAGTATTCCGGCTTGGCTAAGTACGGAAAGCCCTTGCTTGTACCGGTTTTCGGCGCGTCTACTGTCGATGAGTTCGACGCTCTGGTGCATCGACTGCGCGCTGCCATCGAAAATGAGGAACCGCTCAGCGACCTGGATTGGGCGCACGCCCTTCTCCTCACGGAGATCTGCTGGGGAAGCGATTTGCTCGGTGCCGGGCCGGAGTTCGATACCAACATCGATGACGAGAACGCGCTCCCGCTGCTGCGGTCGCTGCAATACAAGATCAGCAATTCCCACCGACGGCAGCTGGTTATCGACAACGCCCGATACCGGGTCGAGCGTCTCTGACGGAGGCCGTCCTGAAATCAAAGGTCGCCTAAACGACCAACGGAGGGCGAGATGCAGTGATCGATTACCGTACGCCGCGCCGCGAGCCCAGCCGCGAAGTCCAAGCCAGACCCGATCAGGCCGTTGCCCAGGTGATTTTAGTCGAACACAGCACCCCAGCCAACCTAGTGTCCCGCGCCGTTAATTCGTTTTATTAATCTTCCAATGGACTCCAGGA
>NZ_VYIK01000007.1 GCF_008709575.1 Mycobacterium sp. | reverse complement strand
GGAGGCCACCGCGCCGGCGGGAAACCTCGGCCCGCCGCCGGTTCCCTCGGCCGCCACCTTCCCCGCAGCCTCATCGCCGGCCCCGCCGCCGGCGCCACCGGCGGCCGAGTCCGCAGCCGCCTCGCGCGGCGGAATGGGTGGCTATCCGCTGGTGCCGCCGGCCGGCATGGCCGGCGCCGCCCCGTCACCCGACGCCAAGACCGACACCAAGCGCATCGTCGGACCCACGGTGAAAAACGGCGCCCCGGTGCAGGGCCGCATCACCGCTGCACCCAACCCGCCCGAGGTCATCAAACACATCGACGGCAAACCGATTACCGCCCGGCGAATCCTGCCCCCCGGCCACAATCCCGACGAGCGCGACACGGACTGACTCAAGCGCTAACAACGGCTAACCGAGGCACCGGTATCGAGACACCAAGCCCGCTCGCCCACCGAGATGCCGTACGGTCACGATGTGGCGCCCACCAACCGCGAGGTCAACCACAAAGTCGTCGTGACACATTGGGTCCCCGACGACGTGGTGGAGTATTTGCGGGAGTTTTCCCAACCGGTCGCTCCCCGCGAACCGAGAGTGTTCTCGCGATCTGAAGTGCTCGCCCACGCCCACGATGCCAGCGCGATCCTCGCCTGCATGGCGGACCGGGTAGACGAATCGTTTCTGGGCGCATGCCCGCGGCTGCGGATAATCAGCGCAGCCCTAAAGGGTTTCGACAACTTCGATGCAGCGGCGTGCCGAAACCACGGCGTCTGGCTCACCATCGTGCCCGACTTGCTCACCGAGCCGACCGCCGACCTGGCCATCGCGCTCACCCTCGACATCACCCGCCGAATCAGCGAGGCCGACCGAGATCTGCGGCTCAACGGGTTCCCCGGCTGGCGGCCGGTGTTCTACGGAAGCGGGCTCAGCGGCGCCACCGTGGGATTGCTCGGCATGGGAGCACTGGGCCGCGCGGTGGCCCGCCGACTGGTCGGCTTTGGCTGCCACACCGTCTACTTCGACGCTCGACCGCTTGCGCGGCACCAGGAAAAGACGTTGGCCGTGCGGCGGGTCGATTTCGAGGAATTGCTCGCCACGTGTGACATCGCGATAGCGCTGCTGCCGCTCACGTCGAGCACGCAGCACCTGCTCAACGCTGCCGCGATCGCCCGGTTGCGACCGGGAGCATTCCTGGTGAACGTCGGCCGGGGTTCGGTCGTCGACGAGCAGGCCGTGGCCGAGGCGCTGACCACCGGACGGCTCGCCGGTTATGCGGCCGACGTGTTCGAAATGGAGGACTGGGCGCGCCCCGATCGGCCACCGGCGATCCCCGAAGCGCTGCTGCGCCATCCCCGGACGGTGTTGACCCCGCATCTCGGGTCAGCCGTGCGCGCAGCGCGCCGCGACATCGCGTTCGCGGCGGCCAGGCAAATCCGCCAGGTACTCCGCGGCAACCGTCCCGACCATCCGGTCAACGAGCCCACCGCAGCGCTGTAGCGGCCCCGTTGTGCGGTGTGATACGCCGCCGCGCGCGTGTCGCGTATGAAACCGCACAGTCAGCGCAGGACCAGCGCCGGGTCGCCGCGGCGCCGATACACCGAGCCGAACCGCGCGTCGATCCGCAACCACGCCGGCAGCACCCGCACCCGCACGACCTCGTCGACCCCGGCGGACGCCGAGGGCAAAAAACCCATCGCGCTCAAGGCGAACACGCACCGCATCGGCACTCCCACGCTGACGTCGGCCGAGCTGACCCGCAGCACCTCCTGATCGAGCAGCGACACCGGCGGTCCGTGGGCGCCAACGTACTCTTGGGCCAGTCGCGCCCCACGCTGCGCCAAGTCCAGCATCAACCGCGCCGGGACGTCGTCGACGTGGGTGAAACCCGACTCCGGCGGCAACGCGCCCCGCCAGGCGGCATCCATCGTGAAGCCGGGGTCGACGTAGCCGGAGTCGCTCATCTTGGCCAGCCCGCCTGCCAGCGTAGCCGCGCTGACCGACAAATCCTGCGGCCGAACGCTACCGGTCACCGCCCTGCTGGCCAACACGTCGAAACTGGTGGCCACCCAGGCGGTCACCAAACCGCCCGAACGTGCTCGCAGCCGAATCACCGCGGCGTCGTCAAGTCGTAGCGTCCGCTCGACGAAGGCAGCCAGATCCCCGCGCTGGGCTTCCATCGACCCAGGGCCCAGCCATAGTCCGTGCTCGGCTACCCTAGCCACCGCGGCACGTGATCATCGGTGCGACCCTCGCCCAGTGGAATGCGTCATGCGCCGGATCTGTCGGGCCGCCACCGACAGTGCGGCCAAATCCCGGTCGCCACTTTCGTAGATCTCGGTGAGGGTGCGGCGAGCCCGCTCGACCCGCGAAGCACTGGTGTGTTCCCATTCGGCGATCTTCTGTTCGCCACTTTCGCCCGGCTCGCCGACCGCGAGCACCTCGAAGCACAGCGTCCGCAGCGAAGCATAAATGTCGTCACGAAGCGCCAAGCGCGCCAACGAATGCCAGCGCTGGGCGCGGGGAAGTTCCGAAACGGCGGTCAGCAGCCCGTCGGTGCCGAGCCGATCCATCAGCGCGAAATAGGTGTCGGCGACCTCGGCGGGCTCGCGGTCGTCGATGTCAGCGATGTCGATGATGTCCAGCAGGCTGTACCGGTACAGGCCGATCGCCACGATGTACGCCAAATCTTCTGGCACACCGCGGGAAACGAACTCGCCGGCATCCTTTTCGACGATCGCTTTGTCGTCACCGCGCAACCACTCCGACATGCGCGGGGTCAACGCTTGGACCGCCTTGGCGAACCGGTTGATCTCGGCGCCGACCGCCAGCGGCTGCGGACGGTAGTTGAGCAGCCAGCGCCCGGCACGGTCGATCAACCGGCGGGTATCCAAGGCCATCCGGTCGGACACCGCGACCGGCACCCCGTTGTTGTCGCAGAGTGCGCGCAGCTGCCGCCACAGATCCCTGATCCCGAAAATGGCGTCGGTCGCTACATAAGTGCGCACCGCGTCGACCGGCCGTACCCCGACATCTTCGGTGAGCCGGAAGGCATACGTAATGCCGCCGGTGTCGACCATGTCGTTGACCAGCATGGTGGTCACGATCTCGCGGCGCAGTTGGTGCGAACGGATCTCGCTGCCAAACCGCTCGCGAAGCACCGACGGGAAGTACTGTGGCAGCCGGGCGGCGAAAACCTCCTGATCCGGCAAATCGGTTGTCAACACGTCGTCTTTGAGCGCCAACTTGACGTGCGCCATCAGCGTCGCGAGCTCGGGCGAGGTCAGCCCGAGGCCGGCATCGGCACGCCGGCGAATCTCCTTCTCCGACGGCAGCGCCTCGAGTTCGCGGTTCAGCCCCCGCTCAGCCACCAGGTACCTGATCTGATCGGCGTGCACCGGCAACAGGCTGGCGGCATTCGCGCGACTGGTGCCCATGAGGTGGTTCTGGTCGATGTTGTCAGCCAGGACCAGCTGGGCGACCTCATCGGTCATCGACTCCAGCAGCGCAGAGCGTTCCTCGGCCTTGACCTTGCCGGCGGTGACCAACGAGTCGATCAGGATCTTGATGTTGACCTCGTGGTCTGAGCAGTCCACACCGGCCGAGTTGTCCAGCGCATCGGTGTTGATTCGACCGCCGCACAGATCGAACTCGACTCGGCCGAGCGCGGTGACACCGAGATTGCCGCCTTCGGCGATCACTTTGGCGCGCACTTGGTTGGCGTTAAGTCGCACCCCATCGTTGGCCCGGTCCCCGACGTCGGCGTCGGACTCCGACTCCGCCTTGATGTAGGTGCCGATACCGCCGTTGTACAGCAAGTCGACTGGCGCTTGGAGTATGGCGCGCACCAGGTTCGGTGGCGCCATCGCGGTGACGTCGTCCTCGATTCCCAGCGCGGCGCGGACTTCCGGGCTGATCGGGATGGTTTTGTGCGTGCGGCTGTACACCCCGCCGCCCGTGCTGATCAGGGACCGGTCGTAGTCGTCCCAGCTGGACCGCGGCAGCTCGAACAGCCGTCGGCGTTCCCCCCAGGACTTCGCCGGGTCCGGGTTGGGGTCGAGAAAGATGTGCCGGTGATCGAATGCGGCCAACAATCGAATGTGCTTGGAAAGCAACATGCCGTTGCCGAACACGTCACCGCTCATATCGCCGATGCCGACGACCGTGAAATCCTCGCTTTGGGTGTCGATTCCCATTTCCTGGAAGTGCCGCTTGACAGCCTCCCACGTGCCGCGGGCGGTAATCCCCATCGCCTTGTGGTCATAGCCCACCGATCCACCCGACGCGAAGGCGTCGCCCAGCCAGAACCCGTAGGACTTGGCGACATCGTTGGCGATGTCGGAGAACGTCGCGGTCCCCTTGTCCGCGGCCACCACCAGGTAGGCGTCGTCCCCGTCACGGCGCACCACCTCCGGTGGCGGGTTAACTTCCCCGGTGCTGTGGTCGACGTTATCGGTGATCTCCAGCAGCCCGGAGATGAACAACTTGTAGCAGGCGATACCTTCCGCACGGATCGCATCGCGGTCGACCGCCGGATCGCCGCTGGGCAGCGGCGGTCGCTTGACGACGAAACCGCCCTTGGCACCGACCGGCACGATGACCGCGTTCTTCACCGTCTGCGCTTTGACCAGGCCGAGAATCTCGGTGCGGAAGTCCTCCCGCCGGTCCGACCAGCGCAGGCCACCGCGTGCGACGTGACCGAACCGCAGGTGCACACCTTCGACGCGGGGAGAGTACACGAAGATCTCGAACTTGGGCCGCGGCAAGGGAAGTTCGTCGACAAGTTGGGCATCAAGCTTGATCGCCAACACATTCTGACTGCGAGCGGAGCCGTCGCGGGCGACGAAGTAATTGGTGCGCAACGTCGCCTGGATCAGGGTAGCGAATGCCCGCAACACCCGATCGGTATCCAGGCTTTCCAGTGCGTCGATGTCCATTGCGACGGCTGCGGCTGCCTCCTGGGCGTCGCGCCGTTTGGGCGCACCGACCGGATTCGGATCGAACAGCGCCTCGAACAGGGCGACCAGTGACCTGGCGGTGTGCGGATTCTCGTTGAGGACCGATTCGATGAACGCCTGGCTATAGGGAAAACCCGCCTGCCGCAGATACTTCGCGTAACTGCGCAGCACCACGACCTGCCACCAGGTCAGATCCGCACGCAACACCAACTCGTTGAACCGGTCGATCTCGACGCGTCCCTGCCAGATCGCGGTGACCGCATCGGCGAACCGCTGGGCGGCGGCTTCCCGCTCCGGGCCGTCGTGCGCCAGCGCAATGGTGGGATGCGGCGTGATTTTGAACTGATAGATCCACACCGCCAACCCGTCGGGCCGGGTGACGGTGAAGGGCCGCTCCTCGAGCACCACGACGCCCATGCACTGCAGCATGGGCAGCAATTGACTCAGCGACGCGGTCTGTCCACCCAAATACCAAGTCAGAAGCGCAACGCCGTCGACGTCGTCGTGGTCGGAGACCACCAGCTTGACCGAGTCGTCCACCAGCTGCTCGATGACGAGGATGTCATTGATGGCGTCGGCTGGCGCAATGGCCTGTTTGTAGGCTTCGGAGAACGCCGCCGCGTAATGCTCGGCTACCGGTTGGGAGATGACGGAGCCTTCGGCCGCGACACCGACCAACCGGTCGGCCCAGGTGCGGGTCGCTTCGCTCAGCAGCGCCTGGATTCGTTGGCGATTGGCTTCGGAGGTGTCGACACCGCGAGTGTCGTCGGCCAAGCGGACCATGAAATGCAGTAACGCCCAGGGCAATTCAGTGACACGAGCAGTGAACTCAAGGCTCGTGCCGTGAAGCTCGCGAACCAGAATGTCTTCGATTTTCAACCGGACAGCGGTGGTGTAACGGTCCCGCGGCAGATAGACCAGGCAGGACACGAAGTGCTCGAGGGGATCGGTACGCAGGAACAACAGCGTGCGGCGCCGGGTTCCCAGGTCGACGACCGCCTTCGCCATCGACAGTAATTGCTCAGCGCTGAGCTCGAAAAGCTCTGAGCGGGGCACGGTTTGGATGACGTCAAGCAGCAGCTGACCCGGGTAGCTGGGGTCGGGGCCGGCCAACTCCAACGCTTCGCGGACCCGGCGGGAGATCATCGGGATCTCCAGCACGTCGGCGTTCATCGCGGTGACAGTGAACAGGCCGATGAAGCGGTGCTCGACGGCACCTCCGCCGGCGTTTTCCCGCAGCACGACGACATAGGGGTAGGCGCCGTAGCGCAGGTAGCTGGCGACGGTGGTCTGGGCAACCACCAGCAAGTGATCGTCGTCGGACAGCCTCGGGCGAGTGCTCTTGCGGTTGCGCAGCACGCCAAGCCCGCTCGCTTCGTCGGTCGACACCACGCCGTCGTGCACCGGGCAACGCTGATAGCCCAGCAGAACGAAATGCCCCTCGGCCAGCCAGCGCAGCAACGCGGCCGCATCGTGGCGGTCGGGGCCCCGATAGCGGCCCGAAGTGTCAGTGTCGACGTCGTGCGCCAAATCCGTCAGGGTGGTGATCATCGCCGCCGAGTCCGCCGCCACCCGGCGCACGTCGGCGAGCATCCCGGGCAGCAACCGCTCAGCTTGCAGGAGGGCACCACGGTCCACCGACGGCGCGAGCTGCACGTGCAACCAGGTCTCCTCGAGCCCGGTGTTGCCCGACGTCGCCGGCGCGATGTCGAGCAGATCACCGCTGGCGTCGCGACGTACGTCAAAGGTGGGGGTCATGATCGTCACATAGGAGATCCCGAGCCGGTGCAGCAGCACCGTGATCGCGTCCGTCAGCATGGTGCCGTGGTCGGTGACAACCTGCAGCGCCGGGCCGAATCCCGCCGGATCGTCCGCCGGGTAGACGGCGACGCGGCTTACCCCTGCCGGACGGTGCCGCCCCAATCGGTAGTGCGCGCCCAGCAATGCCGGCCCGACCATCTCGGTGGGTCGACCCGGCTCGGCCGCGTTGTCCTGCGGACCTTGACAGGAGTCGGCGTAGGCGCTGGTGAACCAGTCGGGAATGGCTCCGTCGAGGTCGTCTGCCGGCGATGCGGGCTCTGTGGCGGCCTGCTCGGTTGCCGGGCAGTCGGTGCTATCCCCTGAATCAACGGTCATGCCGACTGCTCCCCTGCCTGTGCCCGGTTGACAACGCTGGCGCCGCCGACATTAGTCGCGCGTGAGTCTGCGGTGGGTCACTCGGTGCGGACGGGCAGCCTCGACGCCGAGCCGGTCGACTTTGTTCTCCTCGTAGGCGGCGAAATTGCCCTGGAACCAGAACCACTTAGCCTCGTTGTCCTCGTCGCCCTCCCAGGCCAGGATGTGCGTGCACGTCCGGTCCAGAAACCAGCGGTCGTGTGACGTCACCACCGCGCAGCCGGGAAAGTTCTCCAGCGCGTTTTCCAGCGAACCGAGCGTCTCCACGTCGAGATCGTTGGTCGGCTCGTCCAGCAAGAGCAGATTACCGCCCTGCTTGAGGGTCAACGCCAGATTGAGCCGGTTGCGTTCGCCGCCGGATAGCACACCAGCCGGTTTCTGCTGGTCAGGGCCCTTGAAACCGAACGCCGAAACATAGGCGCGGGAGGGGATCTCGTTCTGTCCGACCTGGATGTAGTCCAACCCGTCGGAAACCACCTCCCAGACGGTCTTGGTCGGGTCGATGCCGGCACGCTGCTGGTCGACATAGCTGATTTTGACGGTCTCGCCGACCTTGACGGTGCCGCTGTCCGGTTTCTCCAGACCGACGATGATCTTGAACAGGGTGGTCTTGCCCACGCCATTAGGTCCGATGACACCGACGATCCCGTTGCGCGGCAAGCTAAACGACAAATCTTTGATCAGTGGCCGCCCCTCGAAGCCCTTGTCCAGGTGCTCGACTTCCACGACCACGTTGCCCAGCCGCGGCCCGGTCGGGATCTGGATCTCCTCGAAGTCGAGCTTGCGGGTTTTCTCCGCTTCGGCGGCCATCTCCTCGTAGCGCTGCAGCCGAGCCTTTCCTTTGGCCTGGCGGGCCTTGGCGCCGGATCGGATCCACGACAGTTCGGCCTGCAGCCGTTTTTGCAGTTTGGCGTCCTTGCGGCCCTGCACGGCCAATCGCTCGGCCTTTTTCTCCAGGTAGGTGGAGTAGTTGCCCTCGTAGGGGTAGGCACGGCCGCGGTCCAGTTCCAAGATCCACTCGGCGACGTTGTCGAGGAAATAGCGGTCGTGGGTGACCGCTAAGACGGTGCCCTTGTAATGCGCCAAGTGCTGTTCGAGCCACTGCACACTTTCGGCGTCGAGGTGGTTGGTCGGCTCGTCGAGCAACAACAGGTCGGGTTTGGCCAACAGCAGCTTGCACAGCGCCACCCGGCGCCGCTCGCCGCCGGACAGCTGGGTGACCGGCTCGTCGGGCGGCGGGCAGCGCAGAGCGTCCATCGCCTGCTCCAACTGGGAGTCGAGATCCCAGGCGTCGGCATGATCGAGCTCCTCTTGCAGCCGGCCCATCTCTTCCATCAGCGCATCGGAGTAATCGGTCGCCATCAGCTCGGCGACCTCGTTGAATCGGTCAAGTTTGACCTTGATGTCACCCAGGCCTTCTTCGACGTTGCCCCGGACGGTTTTCTCCTCGTTCAGCGGCGGCTCCTGCAGCAGGATGCCCACGGTGGCGCCGGTGGCCAGGAAAGCGTCGCCGTTGTTCGGCTTGTCCAGGCCGGCCATGATCCGCAAGACGCTCGACTTGCCCGCTCCGTTGGGGCCCACGACGCCGATCTTGGCTCCCGGCAGGAAGCTCAGCGTGACGTCGTCAAGGATGACTTTGTCGCCGTGCGCCTTGCGGACCTTTTTCATCGTGTAGATGAACTCAGCCATGCCGCACTGTTGCCTTTCTGGTCTAGCGAGGTTGCCCGCCGACCATCCTAGGCACCGCGGCGGCAGCCCCGGTCACGCCGACAACGGCAACCCGGTGTCGGTGTCCGCCGAAGCCTCGCCGCCGGCCCCGGCCTGGGGGTTGGGTGTCGGCGGTGTCGTGCCGTGGGTTGCGACGGCGACCGTCTTTTCCACCCGGGCGATACAGCGCGACAGGTCGGGGCCGACGGAGGTCGCGCGGATCTCGACCGTCGAGCGCCGGATCCCGTCACGGTCCTCGTACTCACTGGTGTAGACGTGGCCGACGACGATCACCGCCGAGCCCTTCCCCAGCGAGGCACCCACTCCGGAGACTAACCGTCGGCCCCAGCAATTGACGGTGACGAACAGCGAATTGCCCGGTTCCCAGGCGCCGTCGGCGCCGCGACGACGCGAATTGCTCGCGAGCCGGAATTTCATCACTTCCTGTCCGCCGACCGTGCGGCGTTGGGGGTCGTTGACGATGTTGCCGACCACAGTTACCGGCGTTTCGAACATTGCTCACTTTCCTTTCCTCGGTTATCGGCGAGTTGTCGGCGGTGACGTGAGCGACGAGCCGGGCTTGCCCGGTGACACCGCACCGCCGTGTCGTCACCATTGCGCGTCGCGACACCGACGGGCAGCGGCACGCCGCGGTCTCGCAACGGTCGAGCTGTGCAGAAAAACGCAACTGTGGATAAGCGGTACAGCCGCCGGGCTAGTGCTGTCCCAGGGTGTCGCGGCGGGCCAGTTCGGCGAGCATCGCGTTGTAAGCGGCCAGGTCGGCGTCGTGGTCGCGGTCGGCGGCACGGTCCAGCCGCGCGGCAGTGCGCTGATCGCTGCGGCGCCACTGCACAAGCAACGCGATCATCACGACCGCCAACGGAATCTCGCCGGCCGCCCAGGCGATTCCACCGCCCAGGCGCTGGTCACCGAGCAGATCGGTGTGCCAGCTCAACTGCAGCGACCGGTAGAAGCGTCCGCCGAGCACCTCGGCGGTGCCCATCAGCACCACCCCGAAGAAGGCATGCAGCGGCAACGACGCGATGACCACCCCCACCTTGGCCAACGGCGGGATAGGCCGCGGCGTCGGGTCGACACCGATGACCACCCAGTAAAACAGGTATCCACTCAGCAAGAAATGCACGTTCATCGCGACATGGCCGAAATGGCTGCCCACCGCGGCGTCGAAGATCCCGCTGAGATAAAGGCCGTAGAATCCGCCGACGAACAGCACGGTCGCGACAATCGGGTTGGTGTAGAACCGCGACAGTCGGCTGTGCAGCGCGATCAGCAGCCATTCCCGCAGGCCCGGCGGCTCACCGCGCCCGGCCGTGGGCAGCGCCCGCAGCGCCAGACTGACCGGGGCGCCCAGCACGAGCAGGATCGGGACCAGCATCGACAACATCATGTGAGCGGCCATGTGCATGCTGAACATCGCCGGCATGTAGCGACCCGTCCCGGACGACGTCACGAACAGCAGCGCGGCGCAGCCCAGCAGCCACGACATCGTCCGCCCCGGCGGCCAGCGATCGCCACGGCGGTGCAAGCGCAGCACGCCGGCCGCATACAGTGCTGCGAAAACAATCGCTGCGCTGCCGAAGAGCAGGTCGAAGCGCCAGTCGAACAGCACCCGGGCCGGGGTGGGTGGCCCGGCAAGGTTGTAGCCGATCGCGACCTCGGGAATCGAGGGACGCAGGATCGGCGGCGGAGGCGGCCGCGTGCGGCCCAGCCCGACCGCGATGCCGAACGTCACACCGAACACCGCCGCCTCGATGAGCCCCAGACGGATCAACGCCCCCCGGGCGGTCGGATCGGCCTGCAAGGCGGCGACACCGCCACGCCGGTGGCGCCAACCGATGAAACCGAGCAGGCACAATGCGACGAATTTGGCGATGACCAGCCGTCCGTAGCCGGTGGTCACCAGATCGGAGGGCAGCACCCGCACCACGGCGTTGACGACACCGCTGAGCGCCACCGCGACAAAACACCACAACGCCAGCGCGGAGAACCGCCGCGCGGCCACATCGGCGTGCCGGCCGCCGCGGATCGCGTGGACCAGCAAGACCAACAGGCCGCCGGCCCACAGGCTTGCCGCGGTGAGGTGGATCAGCAGGCTGTTGGTGGCCAGGTCGTGTGATCCCCCCACGGAGGAGTGTCCGGTCAGCCCGAGCGGCACCAGACTCACCAGCGACCCGGCCAGCAGCAGCGGTGTCCACGACCAGCGCAGCACGGCCAGACTGGCCAGCGTCACCGCGGCGGCCAGCGCAGCCGTCCACCGCCACGCGTCCGAGATATTGACCAAACCCGCCAGGGACCACAGTTTCAGCGGGTTGAGCAGGGTAGTCAACGGGCGTCCGGACACATCGGAAACGGTCAGCGGGACCAGCAGCGCCGCACCGGTCGCCCACACGCCGGATGCCACCGTGCCCAGCCGCAACGCGCGGTAGCCGTCGCGGTCGAGCACGCCGCTGTCTTGTGGCGGCACCATAAACGCCGCGAACAGGAACGAGCCGACGCCGACCACCGCGGCGATCTCCGCCGCCGCCCGCACGAACGGCAACCCCAGGGTGGTCACCGGGCCCGGATCGGGCAACCCGGTGGCGGTCAGCGCGTCGGCCAGCGACAACGCCGCGATCCCGGCGGCGGTGCAGCCGGCGAGCGTGGCCACCCCGATCAGCAGCGGCCCCGCCGCCGCATATCGGTGCACAACTGACATGTGTCCAGGGTAGGCATGCCGCGACAACGCTCTACCCGGCGCCGGCGCTACCCGCCCGCCAGGCCGCGCGCCGCGACTTCCCGGGCGACGAACTGCTCGCGCGCGATCTGCGCGACGTGGTCGAAGTCGCCCAGGATGCCGCGTAGTTCACGGCGAAACGCCATGCGGCGCTCGGTCAGGTCGGCTGCCGGCTCCAAGAGGTGCTGGTCGGCGACTACCTGACGCGCCGTGGCGAACAGCAGCGTGGACACCGGCTCGCTGCTGCGCACCCGGCCCTGCGCCACGTATTGCCGGCCCACCCCCAGAGCCAGCCGGGTCAACTCTTTGTCGCCGATCTCCGCCGGGGCGTCGCGCAGCACGTCGGCGACGATCTCGTACGCCTCGAAAAACACCCGCAGCATGGCGTCCGACATCAACGGCCGCTTGTCGAACAGCATCGCGTCGATCTCCGCAGCGCCCGCGGCGACATGGGCCTCCCAATCGGTGTGCCACGTCATCTCTGCGGCGATGTTCTTTCGGAAGGCCGCCGAATCAGCGAAGTAGAAGTCAAATTTCAGCAGATCCCGTAACCGCATCGCCTGTGTCCAGAATGCCTGCACCCGGTCGCCGTCGACGCGCCCGGCATAGGCCAGTGCCAGCTCGACGATCGAGGTCTCCAGGAAGGCGTGGATCACCGAGTTGCGGTAGAACGCTGCGATGTGCTCATGTTCGGGGGCGATACGCCACACCGGCTCCCGACCGCCATCCACGCGGGTGACCGGATGCCCGTTGGACAGCGCGTCGACCGCCGCGCGCACCCCGTCGGGAGTACGCAACCGCAACGCGCTGGTCGACATCGGGTTTTGCTTGCGCTCGAGGTAGTCCAGTGAATCCTGCAAAGTGTGATGTAACTGTTCCAGGGTCAACGCTACGCCGTGGGTGGCCAGCAGCAGCGCCGAAACCAGCCCGGTGGCGTTCACCGGTGTCGACTGTAAAATCCGCCAGGCAACCTCGAACGTCATCTTCTGCAAGGCAAGGCGTTTGGCATCCGGATCGGTGGCGACCGGGCCGTGTGCAGGGCCCAGGTACTGCCGCATCGACACCGCCTCGGGGAAGCGAACGTAGATCTTGCCGTAGTTACGCTCACCCTGGGCTTTGATGAATTTGTACAGCCAGCCGAATCCCTCGGCCTTCTTTTCGGCGCCACGCGCATAAGCAGCGTACTCAGCGGTCTCGTGCAGCTGGTCGAAGCTGATCGAAATCCCTTGCAGCAGGATATCGTCGCTGCGGCCGTCCAGATAAGCGTCGGCGACATAGCTCATCAGACCGAGCTTGGGTGGCAACATCTTTCCGGTACGTGAGCGGGTGCCCTCGATAGACCAGCTCAGGTTGAACCGCTTCTCGACGACGTAGCCCACATACTCCTTGAGCACGTATTTGTAGAGCGGGTCATTAGCGATGTTGCGCCGGATGAAGATAACTCCGGCGCGGCGCAATAGCGGGCCCATGACCCCGAACGCCAAGTTGATGCCGGCGAACACATGCACGGGCGGCAGCCGGTTCTCCTGCATGGCGATCGGCACGACCACACCGTCGAGATAGGAACGGTGTGAGAACAGCAGTACCGCCGGATGAGCCTCCAAAGCGACGCGCATCGCCGCCACCTGGTACTCGTCGTAGTCGATTTCGCGGTCGAAACCGCGGCTGAGCAGCCTGCCCAGCACAGAGACGAAGTCAACGGAGGCGCGGCTCCACCCCGTCGCGAGCTCGTCGAGTATCTGTCCGGCCGCCTCGACAGTGGCTCCCGGGATCTTGTCCAGGCCGGCGCGAAATCGCGCTGATGCCAGCATCTCCGGCTTGACCAACCGGGGAGACTTGTACTGCGGTCCTAAGATCCGGTATTCGGCACGTTCCAGCGCCAGCAGCGCCCGGCGGATGACGAAACGCGCGAAATCCCGGGAGTTTTCCCCCACCGTGAGATCGCGCCACTGCTGACGCAGCTCGGAGACCTTCGCGGATTCGCCGGCCACGACCCGGGCCCGGCCGGGTTCGGACCGCACGATATGCCGCTGCCGGCGCTCACTGGGATGGTAGGGATCGCGGCCCGGTAGCAACGCCGCGATCCGACTCAGTGTCGAAGCGCCCGCACGAGGCAGCCAAAACACCCGCACCGGCACGATAGAACGGTCGTCGTCGAGTTCGAGTTGTTCGACAAGTTGCGCGAGCGCCGCGGGCGGCGGGTCGTCCGGCGGCAACCGCAGCACGTCGATCTTGGTATCCGGGTAGCGTTCACGCTGCCTGTCCAGCCAGCTTGCCAGTAGTTCGGATTCCACCGCCGATGACACAGAAGCCAAAACCAGCGTGTCATCGGTGGTGGCGAATGTGCCGGTGACGGTGGCAGGTGTCGTCACGGTTGTCCCTTCGCCCGAGATGTTGCCGTCGCGGCCTTTTTGGCAGCGGAGCGCTTCCGCGGCGCCGACTTTTTCTCCCGCGTGTCAAGAATTGGCTTGGGCAGTCCGTCGTAAGGCCAGTCGGCCAGGGTGTCGACATACAGCTGGCGCACCTGCGCGATCCGATCGGGCAAGTCGTCCAGGGTCCAGTCACTGACCGAGATCGGCGGATACACGGCGATATCGACCGTGCCTGGGTTCATCGTCGTGGAGTTACGAGCGGCGATGATCTCCGCATTGCGGATCACAATCGGCACCAGAGGGATTCCGGCGGCCATCGCGATCCGGAACGGCCCTTTCTTGAACGGCCCTACGGTTGTGGTGTCCATCCGGGTCCCTTCCGGGGCGATCACGATCGAAAGTCCCTGCCGCGCCCGCTCTTCGACTTCATGCAAGCTGTCCACCGCAGCGGTGGGATCGTCGCGGTCGATGAAGACCGCATCGACCAACCTGCCCAATGTGCCGATCATCGGGTCGCTCGCCAGTTCTTTTTTGCCCACCCCGATCCAGTTGTCCCGCACCAGCGCAGCGGCGATGATCGGATCGACCTGGTTGCGATGGTTGAAGATGAACACGGCCGGACGCTGCACGGTCAGGTTTTCCGCACCGATGACGTTGAGCTGCACACCGCTGGCGGCCAGCAAAAGCTGTGACCACGTGGAGGTGAAGAAGTTCACTCCGCGGCGCCGGCTGCGGGTGAGCAGACCGATCCACAGCGCGCCGGTGGCGACGGGCAGCACCGAGGCGATCCCGGCCAGGGTGCGCAGCTGCGCGCCGATACCGCCGTGGCGGCTGGTGAACCGCAGGATCGGCCAGCCGTGACGGCGGGCGACGGCGGCCATCTTGCCTTCCGGGTTGGTCGGCCGCGGATTGCCGACCAGGTGCATCAACGCGACGTCTTCGTCGCCGTCGGCGTAGAAGTAGCTTTCCTGCAGGTCGATACCGTGTTCGGCGGCGAACTTCTGCACCGCCGACGCCTTTCCCGGCCCCCACAGGATCGGCTGGACCACTCGTCCGGTGAGGATGCCGTTGTCGTCGGTCTCGAATTTGTTGGTCAAGGTGTTGGGGATCCCCAGGAAGCGGGCCACCGGATCGACCTGGATGGTCAGCGCCGACGAACTGAGCACCACCGTGTGGCCGCGGGCCAGGTGGGCGCGCACCAACTCCCGCATCTCGGGGTAGATCCGCGATTCGATGCGATGGACGAAGAGCCGCTCGCCGATTTCTTCGAGGTCGCTGAGTGCGCGTCCGGCCAGCGCCGCCGCGGCCTTGCCGATCAGTTCCTCGAATTCGAGGCGCCCGAGCCGGTGGTTCAGACCGGCCTGCACCATGGTGATCAGCTCGCCCACACTGATGTCTCGTCGCCGCAGACGTTCCTGGGTGAGGATGACGGCGGTGAAACCGGCGACCAGCGTGCCGTCCAAATCGAAGAAGGCACCGATCTGCGGTCCCGCCGGGCTCGCGGCGATCTCGGCGACAGAGCCGGGCAGCCGAAGATCGCGCGGCGGTTTGCGGCTCTCAGGGGTGGTCATGAACCCGACACCGACCGGGCCGACGCATCAGCCGGCTGGACATCAAACGATGCGGGCACGGCGTGCGGTGCGGGTTCACCGGCCAGTGCGAGGATTTCGTCGAAACCCTCCAGCAGGCAACGGGCGAACAGTTGCTCGTCCCGGACAGCGGCCCGGTCATAGCGCACGGTGACAGTGCAGTACCCGCCCCGCGATATCAGCACCACCATCATGGCCACCCCGGGTAACGGGCCGATACCGTATTGGCGCAAGATCTTCGCTCCAGCGATATAGGTATCGCCGGGATAGACGGGAACATTGCTGGCCTGCACGTCCGAGGCGATCACCGAACTGGTCATGGATTCCAGCAACGGCGCGGGCAAGATGCTGAGCAGCGGTGCGATCGAACCGACGACGTCCATCGCGGGCTCCTCGCGGCGCTGGGTCATCTGCGCCCGGATCTTTCTCATCCGCTCGACCGGGTCTGCCGTCCCCACCGGCGCCGCCAGGTTGACCCCGGTGAACCGGTTACCGCCGGCCGGATCCGATTGCGAACGCAGGTTTACCGGCACCGCCATCGGCAACGTGGCGAGCGGCACGCCGAGGGCCTGGTGATAACGGCCCAACGCGCCACACAGACCGGCAAGATAAGCGTCGTTGATCGATCCGCCACCCGCCTTGGCGGCCCTGTGCAGATCGGCGAGCAGCATGTCGATCGCTTCGGAGCGACTGGCCAGGCTGCGGCGTTGCAACAGCGGCGACGGATCGGCCGCCCGGCGCATCACCCGCACGCTGGAGCGAGCGTAGTCCGCCACCGCCGCCACCGTCGACATCGGGTTGACCACCGCGCGCCCGAGCACCGAAGCGGCTCCCCACAGGGCGTCCCGGATTCCCCCGACCACGGCTGTCGGCAGGTGGATGACGCCCTCACGCATCAGGTCGGTGGGCGACACATCCTCCGGAATCGGTTGCGGCGGTGTCGGCGCGGGCGGCGGGTCCCGTTCCAGGTCGTAAATCTGAGCGAACATCTCCACACTGCCCACGCCATCGGTGACCGCGTGGGACAGATGCAGCAGGGTCGCGGCCTGTCCTCCGGCGAGGCCCTCGACCAGCGTGACCGCCCACAGCGGTCGCGCGATGTCCAGTGGCGATTGCAGCATCACCTCGGCCAGATCGAACACCTCCCGCAGCGTGCCGGGCTCCGCGACGCGCATCCGTCGCACGTGGAAGTCCAGGTTGAAGTCGGGATCGACCACCCAGCGCGGCGCCGTGGTCGGCAGCGTCGGCACGACCACCTTCTGGCGCAGCCGCAGCACCCGACGGGACACGTTTTCGAAACGGGCCCGAAAGCGGTCCCAGTTCGGGGTGGTGTCAAGAATTTCCACCGCCATGATTCCCGAGCGGGTCCGCGGATTCGCCTCCCCGCGATGCAACAGATAATCGACCGCTCCCAGCTCGGTCGGCAATCCGGCCGCGTCGACGGGCTCAGCCACCGTCGCCTCCTCGGCGTGCCAGGTCTGCGATCGCCACTAAAGCCTCCCGTTACCCCGCTGACCCACGTGTCCCCACAACGCTAGTCCGGTCGACGCGGTGGTGGTGGCCGATTGACCGGATCGGCCCCCTACGAGGACTTCCCGCTCGACATCCCGCGAAACACCGTGGGATGCTGCCGGATTAACAATCCAACTGGCCGATGTCGGTTGTTTGCGCGCAACACGGCGTCGCGGGCGGAGATGCCGACCGTACCCGACACCCATAAAGTCGGCGACGGCATCGGCCGCCCGACGCCCGTAGGCGATGTCCGACGTCTGTGCCGCACAACGACGGCAATGTCGCTGGCCGGGCCCGGAGGACTCCTGCAGCGCGGCGCGGCGACCGCCGCCGTGCTCGCGAGGACGAGCCCGGCAATCCGACCGGGGCCGGCTGTGGTCGCTGTTGGCTAGACTGACCTGGTCATGCCTCCGTAGCTCAGTTGGACAGAGCACATGACTTCTAATCTTGTGGTCGCAGGTTCGAGTCCTGCCGGGGGCACACGGCGGTCCACAAGCCGGGCTGCTGCTTGACGGTTGTTTCCGTGGTGCCCGGCACTTCGCCGGCTTTTCCGACCCGGCCACCAGCGCCACGGCGGGCGTCGCGACCTCACTCGACGACATCGCCGACGATCTCAACAACGCGGTGTCGACGCTCAGCGCGATGGGATCCGGGATCGACCTCCTCGGCACCATTTTCTAGCACCGCAACGCACCCGCTCGCGGGAGCCGACTAGCGTTAGTGCGTCGATCTGCTCCCAGCCCCGGAGACACACCACAATGCCGGAGTCCGACCTCGTCGTGTACCGCGCCGACGATCACGTGGCGCTGATCACCGTCAACGACCCCGATCGGCGCAACGCCGTCACCGCCAGGATGTCGACACAGTTACGCGCCGCCGTGCAACGCGCCGAAGCCGATCCCGACGTGCACGCCGTCGTCGTCACCGGCGCCGGCACGGCGTTCTGCGCGGGCGCCGACCTGCGCGCACTGGGTGCGGCCACCGAGGAGAGCCTGCTGCAGCTCTACGACGGGTTCATGGCCGTCGGTCGCTGCACACTGCCCACGATCGCCGCGGTCAACGGCCCGGCCGTCGGCGCCGGACTGAACCTGGCGCTGGCCGCCGACGTGCGCATCGCCGGACCCGCCGCGTTGTTCGACGCCCGGTTCCAAAAACTCGGCCTGCACCCGGGTGGGGGCGCGACCTGGATGCTGCAGCGGGCGGTGGGGCCGCAAGTAGCCCGCGCTGCCCTGTTGTTCGGGATGCGCTTCGACGCGGAATCTGCTGTGCGCTACGGGCTGGCGCTGAGCATCGCCGACGACCCGGTCGGCGCGGCGTTGGAGCTGGCGGCGGGCGCTGCCGCCGCCCCGCGGGAGGTCGTGCTGGCGACCAAAGCCACCATGCGCGCCACCGCCAGCCCGGGGTCGGTCGACGTCGAAGCGCACGAATTCGCCAAAATGGCCGAACTGGGCCCGCAGGCCAGGTCGATCCGGTCCCCGGAGTTCGCCGCCCGGTTGGCCGCCGCCCGGGACCGCTAGGTCCTCCGAGGCAGGGCCCGGCACTGCTACCGACCAGCCGCCCGCTGCACGATCCGCTCGGCTCGCCGCAGCACCGGCGCATCCACCATGGTGCCCTCGAATGCGAAGACACCGCGCCCGTCGGCAGCGGCGGCCAGGACGCTACGCGCCCACTGCACCTGCTCGGGTGTGGGCGCGTAGCCGGCCCGGATCACCGGCACCTGGCCGGGGTGGACAGCAACCTTGGCGTCGAAGCCCACCGCGACGGCGTCGTCGACCTCGGCGCGAAGCCCGTCGAGGTCTTTGATGTCGAGGTAGACCGAATCCAGCGCCAGCCGCCCGTAGGCCTTGGCCGCCAGCAGCGACTGCGACCGGACGTAGCGAGCCACTTCCCGGTAGGTCCCATCGGGGTAGCGGTTGGCGGTGCCGCCGAGTGCGGCGAAGAGGTCTTCTGCACCCCACATCACCGCGACGGCGTTGTCGGCGCGAACACTGTCGGTGACGGCGAGCGCACCCAGCGGTGATTCGACCAGCACGATCACGTCCAGCGGCGCCAGTGCGCCGACGTGTTGGTCTCCTTCGCATTTGGGCAGCATCACGGTGTCGTACCGGGTGCGCGCCACGGCCTCGAGGTCGAGCTGCTGGTCGGGAGTGCCGAACGCATTGACCCGCACCACGGTGCGAGCCGGGTCGAGCGGCACGTCGACGAGAGCCTGCCTGGCAGCCGGGCGGTCCGCGGCGGCCACTCCGTCCTCCAGATCGAGGATCACGATATCGGCTGCAGCAGCAGCTTTTTCGAAGCGATCTGGGCGGTCGGCCGGGCAGAACAGCCACGCCGGGCCGGGGTCGTGCAGAACCATCAGCCGCCGTCCTCCCCCGGCCGCATACGTACCAGTGTTTTTCGGGTCGCGATCGCGACGACATCACCGTGCTGGTTGCGTCCGGTGTGTTCGAACGTCACGATGCCTTCTCCCGGACGGCTCTTCGACTCGCGCTTGTCGGTGATCACGGTTTCGGCATACAACGTGTCGCCGTGGAACAGCGGCTTGGGAAAACCAATGTCGGAGAACCCGAGGTTGGCGACGATCGTCCCCTGGGTCAGCTGAGCGACCGACAATCCGACCAGAGTCGACAGTGTCAACATCGAGTTCACCAGGCGCTGGTGAAACGGCGGCAGCGCGGCGGAGAACGCGGCGTCCAGATGCAGGGCCTGGGTGTTCATCGTCAGCGTCGTGAACAACACATTGTCGGCTTCGGTGATCGTCCGTCCCGGCCGGTGCAGATACCGCACGCCGATTTCGAACTCGTCGAACCACAGCCCGCGCTGGATGATTGCGCGCGACGCGCCGCTCACAGTCCCACCTCCCTGGCGATCAGCATCAACTGGACTTCGCTGGTCCCCTCACCGATCTCGAGAATCTTGCTGTCCCGGTAGTGGCGGGCGACGGCGAACTCGTTCATGAACCCGTATCCGCCGTGAATCTGGGTGGCGGCCCGGGCGTTGTCCATGGCCGCCTCGCTGGCCACCAGCTTGGCGATCGCGGCCTCTTTCTTGAACGGCTTACCGGCCAGCATCAGTGCGGCGGCGTGGTAGTAGGCGGTGCGCGCGGTGTGAGCGCGGGCCTCCATTCGGGCGATGGTGAACTCGACCGCCTGGTAACGGCCGAGCGGTTGCCCGAACGCTTCACGCTGGCGGGCGTATTTGACGCTTTCGTCAAGGCAGCCCTGTGCCGCGCCGGTGGCCAACGCGGCGATCGCGATGCGGCCCTCGTCGAGGATGCGCAGGAAGTTGGCGTACCCGCGACCGCGCTCGCCGAGCAGGTTGTGCTCCGGCACCCGCACGTCGTCGAAGGTCAGCGGATGCGTGTCCGACGCCCTCCAGCCGACCTTGTCGTAGGCGGGTTCCACGGTGAGCCCGGGTGTGGGCACCGGAATCAGGATCGCGGAGATCTCTTTCTTACCGTCGCGCACACCGGTGACGGCGGTGACCGTGACCAGCGTGGTGATAGCGGTACCGGAGTTGGTGATGAACTGTTTGGATCCGTTGATCACCCAGTGCCCGTCGTCGAGACGGGCGGTGGTTTTGGTCGCGCCCGCATCGGTGCCGCCGCCCGGTTCGGTAAGCCCGAACGCACCCAGGGCACGACCACTGGTCAACTGCGGCAGCCATTCCCGCTTCTGCGCCTCGGTGCCAAACCGATAGACCGGCATCGCGCCCAGCGACACAGCGGCCTCCAGGGTGATCGCCACGCTTTGGTCCACCTTGGCCAATTCCTCCAGGGCCAGGCACAACGCGAAGTAGTCACCGCCCATCCCGCCCCACTCCTGGGGAAACGGCAGCCCGAACAAGCCGATGTCGGCCATCGCGGCGACGACTTCATAGGGGAAGGAATGCTCGGCGTCGTGGCGGGCCGCGACCGGCGCGACCACGCTGCGCGCAAAATCGCGCACCGTCTTGACCAGCTGCTGATACTCATCGGCAAGCAGCCCGCTGGCCGGGAAATCACTCATGAGCGCCATCCTTTTCTTCACGGCCCGCGGGGCGATTGTGCGGTTTCATACGCGAACCGCGGCGCGTCGCGTATGAAACCGCACAGCCGGGCACAGTGATCCGGGCTACCAGTTGGCCCACCTTGACCTGCTCGCCGGCGGCGACGAACAGCTCGACCACCCCGTCGACCGGGGCGGCCAGCGGGTGCTCCATCTTCATGGCCTCGACCGTGGCCACGACGGTGCCGGCCCGGACTTCGGCGCCGTCGGCGACCCCGATCGCGACGACAGACCCGGGCATCGGGCTGATCAATTCGACGTCGCCCCCGTGCTCGTCACCGGGGCGCACCGGCGGTTCCCGCACCTCCTCGAGTACCACGGTGACGCCGTCACCGGCCAGCCAGATCTGGTGCCCGGCCGCGGCGACGACGTAGCAGGTGCGCACTCCGTCGAGAGTGACCACCAAGTGTCGACCCTCAAGATGCGCTGACAGCATGTGAGATTCGCCGTCCTCGACGCGGGCCACTGCGGCCGTCGGAACTCCGGTGAGGTGAACGTGGTCGGTGCGGTCGCCGGCGCGCAGCCGAATACTGACCGGGGCGGGCGTACCGATCCGCCACCCGGACGGCACTTCCCACAGGTCTGCACCCGGCGCGGGCCAACGCCGCAGCCATCGGTAGGCAGCAGCGGCGATGAAATGCGGGTCTGTCGGCGACGCCGCAACGAAATCGCCGGCGCGCCGATCCAGCAAGCCGGTGTCGAGTCGGCCGGCGACGACGTCGGGGTCGCCCAGCAGAAACCGGGCGAACTCGACGTTGGTGACCACGCCGAGGACCGCGGTGTCGGCCAGGGCCCGGTCCAGTGCCCGCAGTGCCGCGGGCCGGTCCACGCCGTGGGCGATCACCTTGGCCAGCATCGGGTCATACTCGCTGGCAACGACCATCCCGGCCCGCAAACCTGAATCGACGCGAATACCTTTGCCTTCCGGTTCGACCAGCTCCAGTACATCGCCACCGGTCGGCACGAACCCATGGGCGGGATCCTCGGCGTAGATCCGCGCTTCGACCGCGTGGCCGCGCAGCGGGACATCGACCGTCGTCAGCTTGTCTCCCGCGGCAATGCGGATCTGCCATTCGACCAGATCCCATCCGGTCACCAGTTCGGTCACCGGGTGTTCTACCTGCAGGCGGGTGTTCATCTCCAGGAAGAAGAATTCGTCGGGCCGCTCGGCGGAGACGATGAACTCCACGGTGCCGGCACCGCGGTAGTCGACGCTGCGCGCGGTGTCGCAGGCGGCGGCGGCGATGCGGGCCCGGGTCGAAGCGTCCAGCAGCGGCGAGGGCGCCTCCTCGATCACCTTCTGGTGTCGCCGCTGCAGGCTGCATTCCCGTTCGCCGAGGTGCACGATGTTGCCGTAGTTGTCGGCCAGTATTTGTACTTCGATGTGCCTGGGGCGCTGCACGAATCGCTCCAGAAACACGGTGTCGTCCCCGAAGGCGGCGGCCGATTCGCGTCGGGCACCGGCCAGCGCGTCGGGCAGGTCGGCGGCCCGGTCCACCAGGCGCATGCCTTTACCGCCGCCGCCGGCTGACGGCTTGACCAGCACCGGGTAGCCGATCTCGTCGGCGGCGGCCATCAGCTCGGCGTCGGTCAGTCCCGGCCGCGCAATGCCGGGAACGACGGGTACGCCGAACTCCGACACGGTCGCCTTGGCGGCGATCTTGTCACCCATTGTCTGGATGGCTGCAACGGGCGGTCCGATAAAAACCACGCCGGCGGACGCCAATGCGGCGGCGAAATCGGCGTTCTCGGAAAGAAACCCGTATCCCGGATGCACGGCCTGTGCGCCGGTGCGCATCGCCGCGTCGACGATGGCGGCGATGTTGAGGTAGCTGTCCTTGGCCGGCGCGGGTCCGATGCGGACCGCACGATCAGCCTCGGCGACATGGCGGGCAGCAGCGTCGGCGTCGCTGTAGACGGCTACCGAGCGGATGCCCATCGCCTTGCACGTGCGGATCACCCGCACGGCGATTTCTCCGCGGTTGGCCACTAGAACAGTGCTTAGTTCTCTCATTGCCACTACATCCGGAAGACGCCGTAGGACACCGGCTCGACCGGCGCATGTGCAGCGATCGAGAGAGCAAGACCCACAATGGTTCTGGTGTCAGCCGGGTCGATCACACCGTCATCCCACAGCCGAGCCGTCGAGTAGTAGGGGTTGCCCTGATGTTCGTACTGGGCTCGGATCGGGGCCTTGAACGCGTCTTCCTCCGCCTCGGTCATCTCCCCACGCACCGTCGCCAACACCGATGCCGCCTGCTCACCGCCCATCACCGAGATGCGCGCATTGGGCCACATCCATAAGAAGCGCGGCGAATATGCCCGCCCGCACATCGAGTAGTTGCCCGCGCCATAGGAACCGCCGATGACCACCGTCAGCTTAGGGACCCGCGCGCAGGCGACGGCGGTGACCATCTTCGCACCGTGTTTGGCGATGCCTCCGGCCTCGTAGTCCCGGCCGACCATGAACCCCGAGACATTCTGCAGGAACAACAATGGCACCAGACGCTTGTCGCAGAGTTCGATGAAATGTGCTGCTTTCATCGCGGATTCACTGAACAACACGCCGTTATTAGCCAGTATGCCAACCGGATGCCCGTGAATGCGAGCGAATCCGGTTACCAGCGTGCTGCCGTATTCGGCCTTGAATTCGCTGAACTCGCCGCCGTCGACTATGCGGATGACAACCTCGTGCACGTCGTAGGGAACTCTGACATCGACCGGAACGACGTCGTAGAGCTCACGCTGGTCGGCAATGGGTTCCACGCTGGGCCGTACTTCCCAGATCGGCGGCCGGCGCGGACCCAAAGTGGCCACGATACGACGGATGATCTGCAGCGCGTCGCGGTCGTCATGGGCGAGATGGTCTGTGACACCGGATGTTTTCGCGTGCAGGTCACCACCGCCGAGTTCTTCGGCGGTGACGACCTCCCCGGTGGCGGCCTTCACCAACGGCGGGCCACCGAGGAAGATGGTGCCCTGGTTGCGCACGATCACCGCTTCGTCGCTCATCGCGGGCACATAAGCCCCACCCGCCGTGCAGGACCCGAGCACCGCAGCGATCTGCGGGATGCCCTCGGCGCTGAGTTTGGCCTGGTTGTAGAAAATCCTGCCGAAGTGGTCCCGGTCGGGAAACACCTCGTCTTGTCGCGGCAGGAATGCGCCGCCGGAGTCGACGAGATAGATACAGGGCAACCGGTTCTGCCCGGCGATCTCCTGGGCCCGCAGGTGCTTTTTGACGGTGATCGGATAGTAGGTGCCGCCCTTGACCGTCGCATCATTGGCCACGATCATGCATTCGCGGCCGCTGATCCGGCCGATCGCCGTAATGATGCCCGCGCCGGGGCACTCGTCGTCGTACATGCCGTCGGCGGCCAGCGGCGCGATTTCCAGCAGCGGACTGCCGGGGTCGACCAGGCCGTCCACCCGGTCACGAGGAAGCAGCTTGCCGCGTTCGATGTGGCGGGCCCGGGCGCGTTCCGGACCGCCGCGGGCGGCTGCGGCCAGCTTCTCGCGCAGTTGTGCCACCAACGCACGGTGCGCGTCGGGGTTGGGCGCCGGTGACGTCATCTGGGGTCATTTCGGTTAATCACAAATAACTCGTGCTATGTTAGTAGTGGTTAACCGAACTGTCCAGGAGGCGGCTATGGCACCGACTGCCGCGGCCGGCCACGAAGACTACGCCGGGTTCCCCAGTCGGCGCAGCCAGTTGAAATCCGGCCGCCGAGCGCAGCTACTGGCGGCGGCCGAGCGGCTGTTCGCCGAGCGGGGTTTTCTGGCGGTGCGCCTGGAAGACATCGGTGCGGCCGCCGGTGTCAGCGGCCCGGCGATCTACCGGCATTTTCCCAACAAGGAGTCGCTGCTGGTCGAGTTGCTGGTCGGTATCAGCACCCGGCTACTCGCCGGCGCCCGCGACGTGCGAGCGCACAGCACCGACGCCGCCGGCGCGCTGGAGGGATTGATCGACTTCCATCTCGACTTCGCGCTGGGCGAACCGGATCTGATCCGCATCCAGGACCGCGACCTGGCGCACCTGCCGGGGACCGCCGAGCGCCAGGTGCGCCGCGCCCAGCGCCAGTATGTCGAGATCTGGGTGGGTGTGCTCCGCGAGCTGGAGCCTACCCTCGCCGAGGGCGACGCCCGGCTGATGGCGCATGCGGCCTTCGGATTGCTGAACTCCACCCCGCACAGCATCAAACCCGCTGACAACAGGGCAGCGCGGATAACGCGTGTCCGGGCCGTGCTGCGGGCGATGACGCTGGGCGCGCTCATGGTCGGCGACCGGTGCCGCCGATGAATCCCGGATCGAATCCACCCGGCCGGGTGTTGGCGGCCCCGGTGTTGTGCTGCAGGTACTCTGCAGCCATGAGGTGGGCATGAACGATCCACGTCGACCCGAGCAGTCCGGTCGACCGGCGGACGAACCAACCCTGCGGTTTCCTCAGTCTTATCCCGCATACGCGGATACGGCCCCGGACCCAGCCTCTGCCGACCACTACCCGCAGGCGCCGCGGCAGGTTCCGCCGGACCGGCCGAAGACCCCGCGTTGGTTATGGGTCGCCGCAGCCGCCGCGGTCGCACTGGTCGTCGTCATGGTCACCGCGCTGGTGATCTCCAATAACTCGGCCCAGGACCAGGCGGTGGTCTCGCCGGGGCCGGCCGCGCCGGCCTCCACGACCCCTGCCGCGACCTCGCCGCCCGCTTCGGCAACGCCGGGCAGCACCGCCACGTCGCCCGGCGAATCCGGCGCGGCGGCCGTCGACGCCGTCGTCTACAGCGTGACCGGAGAAGGCCGCGCCATCAGCATCACCTACCGCGACAGCGGCGACGTGATGGCGACCGAGTTCAACGTGGCGTTGCCGTGGAGCAAGGAAGTCAGCCTGCCGAAGTCGGGCAGCAATGCCAATGTCACGGTCGTCAACATCGGCCACGAGGTCACCTGCACGCTCACTGTGGCCGGGGCGCAGGTCAGCCAGCACACCGGCGTGGGGCTGACGATCTGCGATGCGCCGGCGTGAGTCTTACCGCCCGACGCGCTCTGCACCGCCGCCGGGATCAGGCCGCGCGTTGCGGCACCGCGGTGTCGGCTGGTGTGCGCACCATCACCATGGCCAGCAATCCGGCGCCCAGCACCACGCATAATCCGCCTATGCCGGCCCGGACGGCGCCGAATACGTCGACGAACACCGAGAACAGCCATGGCGCCAAAAACGACACCGCCCGTCCCGTCATCGTGTAGAGACCGAAGGCGACGCCTTCCATGCCGTGCCGCGACAGGCGCAGCAACAACGTGCGTGCCGAGGATTGCGCCGGCCCGATGAACACACACAACAGCAGTCCACACAGCCAGAACGCACCCGGGCCGGACAGCACCAGCAAGCTGAGCGCCATCGTGATGATCGCCGCCAGCGACGCGACGATGACCGGCTTCGACCCGATGCGGTCGTCGCAGTGCCCGCCCGCCACCGCGCCCAGTGCCGCCACCACGCTCGCGGCCACTCCGAAGATCAGCACGTCGGCCTGCGAGATGCCGTAGACGGTGACGCCGAGCACCGCGCCGAAGGTGAACACTCCGGCCAGCCCGTCCCGGAAGACGGCGCTGGCCAGCAGGAAGTAGACCAGGTTGTGATCGCGGCGCCACTCGTCGCGCAGATCCCGCCACAGCCTGCGGTACCCGCCCAGAATCTCTGACGGGGGGTGCAACGACTCGACGGCGGGCAGCCGACGGGCCGTCGCCAGCAACGGCATCGCCCACAGCGCCAGCCAGGCGGCCGCCACCAGCATCGCGATCCGGACGTTCGTGCCGCCACTGGTGGGCAGATGCAGCAGACCGCGAGTGTCACCGTGTCCGGCAATGAAGCCCGTGTACATCACGAGCAACAGCGCGACGCTGCCCAGGTAGCCCGACGCCAAGCCCAAACCCGAAATCCGGCCCGACGTCTGCGGTGTGGACAGTTGGCGCAGCATCGCGTTGTACGGGACGCTGGCCAGGTCGGAGCAGGCTGCCGTAGCTGCGAGCAGCGCCAATCCGGCCCACAGATAGCCGGGCTGGTTACGGATGAGACTCATCGCGCCGGTCAGCAGGACAGCGAGGCCGGTCAGGACGGTCAATACCGCACGACGCCGACGTGGCGCCTCCGCCCACACCCCGATGACCGGCGCGAGGGTCGCGATGGTCAACCCGGCGACCGCCAACGCGCGGCCCAGCCAACTGGCCGGTGAAATGCCGCCCTGCATCCCCTGGCCCACGCCGTCGGTCAGGTAGACCGAGAACACGAACGTCACCACGATCGCGTTCAGACCGGTGGCGCCGCAGTCCCACAACGCCCAGGCCACGACGCCGGATCGCTGCCCTGTGGGTGCAGCCGCCGCCGGGTTGCTCATCCCGGCACTCTAACGAAATCCCTCGGCAGCGACCCGCCACGCCCGGCCGCCTCTACGATTGGCCGCATGCCCGTACCCGCTCCCAGCCCCGACGCCCGCGCCGTGGTCACCGGAGCCTCGCAAAACATCGGCGAGGCGCTGGCTACCGAACTGGCCGCGCGCGGCCACAACCTGATCGTCACTGCGCGACGCGAGGACGTGCTGACTGACCTGGCGGCCCGACTCGGCGACACCTACGGCGTCACCGTCGAGGTACGGCCGGCCGATCTCACCGATTCCGCCGACCGGGCGAAGTTGGCCGGCGAACTGGCCGGCCGGAACATTTCGATTCTGTGCGCCAACGCGGGCACGGCAACGTTCGGAGCGGTGTCGCGGCTCGATCCCGAAGGAGAAAAGGCCCAGGTTGCGCTCAACGTGATCGCGGTGCACGAGCTCACGTTGGCGGTGTTGCCGGGCATGACGCAGCGCCGAGCGGGCGGGATCTTGTTTTCCGGCTCGGCGGCGGGCAATTCACCGATCCCCTACAACGCGACCTATGCGGCCACCAAAGCGTTCGTCAACACCTTCAGCGAATCGCTGCGCGGTGAACTGCGCGGCTGTGGTGTGCACGTCACTTTGCTGGCACCCGGTCCGGTGCGCACCGAACTACCGGATCCGGCCCAGCAGTCCCTCGTCGAGAAGCTGGTGCCGGATTTCCTGTGGATTTCGACCGACTACACCGCACGCATCTCGCTGGATGCGTTAGCCCGCAACAAGATGCGCGTTGTTCCCGGCCTGACGTCGAAAGCCATGTCGGTGGCCAGCCAGTACGCTCCGCGCGCGCTCGTCGCGCCGGTCGTGGGCAGTTTCTACAAGAAGCTGGGCAGCTGATCGGCTAACGCCGGCGCTTGCTGCTGTTGAGCATGCTGCGGACGAGTTCCCGGCCAAGCGCGTTGAGAAAGGTCTGGAAGCCCCGACTGTTCACGAACCGCTTCCACCACCCCTGCTTCGCGGGAGCGGGTTTCGTCTCTTTTTTCGCCGGCGGCTGATCGGGCGGCGCGGCCTGTGCCGCTCTTTCTTGCAGAATCTCGAAAGCGGATCGCACGTCGACGGTCTGACCGTACTTGGCGTGCAGCGGGCTCGCTGTGGCCGCGGAGCTGATCGCGTCGTCGCCGATGGACGCCATCAACGACCTCGGTGCGCGTAGCCGGGTCCAGGCGACCGGGGTCGGGGCGCCCCGCTCCGACAACACGGTGACCACGGCTTCGCCGATGCCCAACGACGTCAACGCCGAAGTCAGATCGTAGACATCGGTTTTCGGGTAGGTGCGCACGGTCTTGGTCAATGCCTCCTGGTCTTTGGGAGTGAACGCACGCAGCGCGTGCTGGATGCGCGCCCCCAGCTGCGACAGCACGTCATTGGGCACGTCGGTGGGCAACTGGGTGCAAAAGAACACACCGACACCCTTGGAGCGGATCAGCTTGACGGTCTGCTGAACCTTGTCCAGGAACGCTTTCGACGCATCGGTGAACAACAGGTGGGCCTCGTCGAACACGAACACCAGCTTGGGTTTGTCGACGTCGCCGATCTCGGGCATGGATGTGAACAGGTCCGACAGCACCCACATCAGGAAGGTGGAAAACAGCACCGGGCGCGCGGCCTGGTCACCGAGCTCGAGCAACGAGATCACCCCGTGGCCCCGGTCGTCGACGCGCAAGAGGTCTTGCGGGTTGAGCTCCGGCTCGCCGAAGAAGGTGTCGGCGCCCTCGGCCTCGAGGTTGACCAGCGACCGCAGGATGACGCCGGCCGTCGTGGTCGACACCGCGCCCAGATCTTTCAGCGCAGACTTGCCCCCGTCGCTGGTGAGGTAGCTGATGACCGAACGCAGATCTTTCAGATCAATCAGCGGCAGACCCTGCTGATCAGCCCAGTGGAAGATCAGGCCCAGCGTCGACTCCTGGGTGGCGTTGAGTCCGAGTACTTTAGCCAACAGGATCGGACCGAAGCTGGCGAGCGTGGCCCGCACCGGCACGCCGATTCCGGTCGTGCCCAGCGAGAGGAACTCCACCGGGAAGCCCGCCGGCGCCCAATCGTCGCCGGTCTCCTTGGCGCGTATCGTCGTCTTGTCGCTGGGTTCCCCGGCCCGCACCAGGCCGGACAAGTCGCCCTTGACGTCAGCCATCAGCACGGGTACCCCCGCCGTCGACAGCTGCTCGGCGATCAACTGCAGCGTCTTGGTCTTGCCGGTGCCGGTAGCCCCGGCCACCAGGCCATGGCGGTTGAGGGTGGCCAGCGGGATGCGGATCTGCGCGGCCGGGTCGACGCTACCGTCGACGACCAGGCTGCCCAGCTCCAGCGCCTGGCCATCCACCGCGTAGCCGGCCGCGATCTGCCGTGCGGCGGTCGTGCCGGGTGTCGACTGTGGGTTCATCGTGGCACTGTCCTTTCCGCACCGGGGGTGCTGCCCGGGATGACATTACTGGCTAGCTGCGCCGCGGGCACACGTCTTGCCGCTAGCGTGGGCACCTGTGAACGCTGGACGCGACGAACTGGTGTGGATCGACTGCGAGATGACCGGGCTGGACCTGGCGTCGGACAAGCTGATCGAGATCGCGGTCCTGGTGACCGACGGCGACCTGAACATTCTCGGCGACGGCCTCGACGTGGTGATCCATGCCGACGACGCGACGTTGTCGTCGATGATCGACGTCGTCGCCGACATGCACACCCGTTCGGGCCTGATCGCCGAGGTCCGCGCCTCGAGCATCGACGTGGCCACCGCGGAGTCGATGGTGCTCGACTACGTTCGTACCCACGTCAAGCAAGCCCGCACCGCGCCACTGGCCGGCAACTCGATCGCCACCGACCGGGGATTCATCGCCCGCGACATGCCCGCGCTGGATTCCTACCTGCACTACCGGATGGTCGACGTCAGCTCGATCAAGGAACTGTGCCGACGGTGGTACCCCCGCATCTACTACGGCCAGCCGGCCAAGGGGCTGGCACATCGGGCAATGGCCGACATCCACGACTCCATCCGGGAACTCAGGTACTACCGGCGCACAGCTTTCGTGCCGCCACCCGGGCCGGATACCAGCGAGATCGCGGCGGCAGCCGCCGAGCTGGGGGTCGCGACGGAAGCGCCCGAAGAAATCGATTCGGCCGCCGAGCACCCAAGCGGCTAGTATCGACGTCGCCGCTTGTCGAAGGCGGCCATGGTGAGTGTAGTTCAGCTGGTAGAGCACCAGGTTGTGATCCTGGGTGTCGCGGGTTCGAGTCCCGTCACTCACCCCACAGGCAGCGGTATCGCCGTCACGCGTTGGCGTTGCCGGCGCGCCACTGGTCCCACGGGATGTTCCAGTCGCCGAGGCCTTCGGTTCCCGGCAGCGTCGGGCCGACGGTGTTGATCACCTCGACGATGTCGCCGCGCTTGGTGTGCTCGTAGAACCACCGGGCGTTGCCGGGGCTGACGTTGAGGCAACCGTGGCTGGTGTTGGTGTGCCCCTGCGCGCCCACCGACCACGGCGCGGAGTGAACATACACTCCGCTGTAGGACATCTGGGTGGCGTAGTCCACCTCGGTGCGGTAGCCGTTGGGCGAGTTGACCGGGACTCCGTACGTCGACGAGTCCATGATCATGTGCGCGAAGCGCTCCCCGATGATGTAGATCCCGTTGGCCGTCGGCGTGCTGTCCTTGCCCATCGAGATCGGCATCGTCTTGACGATTTCTCCGTTGACCCGCACCGTCAGCAACTTGGTGGTGTCATCGGCGGTGGCGATGACCTCGTCACCGATGGTGAAGTGGGTGTTCACATTGTCCTCACCGAACAATCCGTTGCCCAGGTCGACACCGTAGGTGTTGACCGCCACGTCGACGACGGTCCCGGGCTTCCAGAATTCCTTCGGCCGCCAGCGCACCTCGCGGTTGGTCAGCCAGTAGAACGCACCCTCGACGGGCGGGTTGGTGGTCACTGTGATGGCCTTTTCCGCCGCGGCGCGGTCGGCGATGTTCTCGTCGAAGCGAATCGCCACCGGCTCGCCGACGCCGACGACCTCGCCGTCGCTCGGCACCACGTAGGGCATCGTCAGGTTCTGCGGTGAATGGGTCCTAAACGTCATGTGACTGGTCGTCTCGCCGCCCAGCCCGCGCGCTGTGGCGGTCAGGGTGTAGCGCCGGTTGTAGCCCAATGGCTCGGTGGTCTTCCAGCGCACGCCGTCGGCACTGAGCTGGCCGCTCACCGACCTGCCGTTTTCGTTGACCATGGTGACCGAGGCCAGCACACCGGCCTCGGCGCTCACTGTCACCGGGGTGTCTACCGTGACGCCGACGGCGCCGTCGGTGACCGACGCGGTCAATTTGGGAACCAGCAGGTCGCCGAACGGGGTGCCTTTGTCGACGATGACGGCAGGTGGCGCCGCGCCGGTGTCCCTGCTGCATCCGGCCACAGCAAAGAGCGCCACCAGCAGCATGGCCGCCCAGCATCGGCCACCGCGCGCAGGGGTCACCGAATGACCTGCCATCTGGATTTACTCCCCACCGAACCAGTAACGACTCAGCAGTAGTTTACGGGCTCCGCGCCGTGCCGTGACGAGGAGATTCGCCAGCCGCGGCGGTGCCTGTTAGTCTCGCGTGTCGAGAAATGCACACGCGCCGTTAGCTCAGTTGGTAGAGCAGCTGACTCTTAATCAGCGGGTCCGGGGTTCGAAACCCTGACGGCGCACCAGGTCAGCGGCGGCAAAGGGCCGCTACGACGTCAGGATCATGACACCGGCTTCCAGGAAAATAACGGAGATGTCGGTCCAGATGACGGGAACAACACCCAGCGAGTCGATCGCGGCACCGGCCAGTCGAAGGTCTGCCAGTTCGAGCCCGAATTCGGCACCACCGACCCCGGAACTGCTCGCGAGGGCGCCGTCGAGGGCCTGATCGGCGTTTGTGACGGCTTCGATGCCTGAAGCCACCCCCCGGATGGCCGGAGCGAAATACACCGCGTTCTGCAGGTTCGCGAGGACGTCGTTATCTTCACTCAGTGACAACTGTCACCGAGTGAACCACCCCGGAAAAGCACTCAATTGCTGCACGACGTAGTCCTGATCGTGCAGCACGGACGCTAGATATGGCAGGTCAGCCTCATCCAGCTGTGCGCTTAGCGCGCTCTACGCGTGGTCGAAGTCGGCGACGAGACTGGCGAACGCATCGGCAGAGATCGGGGCGGATCCGTCGTCGGCGTGAGCGAGGCCCGTGCCGGTGACCGCGGCGGCTGCCAGCAGCAGGCAGACGACTGACCGGCGCATGCAACCCCGGATAAAACTGTCGTCAGCCATGGCCAATCCTGGTTCGCCAGTTTTGCAAATGCCGAAAATGCTAGCTAGCTGCACGCATCGAAGTCAACGGGTCTTAGCTGTTGATCGGCAACGGGATTGAGGGGCCTTGACCGATGACGGGCGGTTTTGCCGAACGGCCTCAACGGCAACCGAATCCCGGACAGTTCCTGTTCAACGGTGGCGAATCCGGTGAACTATCACGGCGATCGCCAACATCCCGATCCCGGCCAACGAGATTGCCACAGCGGGCTTTTTGACCATTGCGATTGCCCGAGCCTTGACATCCTCGGCGAGTCGGCGGGGATTGGCCCGCGCAGCGAGGGAGTCGACGGTGGCCGCCAGCTGCTCACGGGCTTGGTCAATCTCTTTTTTGATGGTGTCAGGATCTCGGTCCGCCACGCTGTCCTCCCTGTCTTCGCCAGCACGAGGCCTTGCTCGGCCCCACGCAGGTGTCTTCGCATTACCCTAGATCAGCCGACGCTGAACATGACGCGCCGGAGAACAGAAAGGGAATCGAGTTGACTGAGACCGTTCGCCTGCAGCCCGGCGACAAAGCACCTCCCTTCAAGCTACCCGACGCCGACGGCAACACCGTGTCGCTGGCCGACTACCGCGGACGCCGGGTGATCGTCTACTTCTACCCGGCGGCGTCCACACCCGGCTGCACCAAAGAGGCCTGCGACTTCCGCGACAATCTGCACGACCTCAACGAAGCCGGGCTCGCCGTCGTCGGCATCTCCCCCGACAAACCGGAGAAGCTGGCCAAATTCCGCGACAGCCAAGGCCTGACCTTCCCGCTGCTGTCCGACCCGGACCGCAAGGTGTTGACCGCCTGGGGCGCCTACGGCGAAAAGCAGATGTACGGCAAGACCGTGCACGGTGTCATCCGCTCGACGTTCGTTGTCGACGAGAAGGGCAAGATCGCCCTTGCGCAGTACAACGTCAAGGCCACCGGCCACGTGGCCAAGCTGCGGCGTGACCTGTCGGTCTAAGCCAGCTCGGCCAGCAGCAGCGCCTCGGCCGCCGCGGCACGTTCCAGCACCCCCAGGTGCAGACTCTCGTTGACGCTGTGTGCCTGCGAGGCGGGATCTTCCACCCCGGTCACCAGGATCGTCGCCTGCGGGAATGCGGCGGCGAACTCGGCGATGAACGGGATCGAGCCGCCCATCCCCTTCTCGACGGGCTCAGTCCCCCAGGCCTGACCCAACGCCGCGCGGGCGGCCGCATACACCGGCCCGCCGGTGTCGATCGCATAGGGCTGCCCGATCTCGCCGGAGGTGACGCTCACGTGAGCGCCCCAGGGCGCGTGCTGTTCCAGATGCCTGCGTAGCGCGTCCAGGTGCGCGGCGGCGTCGCCACCAGGGGCTACCCGCATGCTGATTTTGGCGCGAGCGCGCGGAATCAGGGTGTTCGACGACGCCGCAATCGAGGTGGTGTCGATGCCGATCACGGTGATCGCCGGCTTGGCCCACAGCCGCTGCGCCACCGAGCCGGAGCCGATTTCGTCTACCCCATCCAGCAGCCCGGATTCCGTACGGACCCACTCGGGTGGGTAATCGACGGCAGCGGCGGTGCTTTCGTGCAAGCCGGCCACCGCGATATTGCCGTCGTCGTCGTGCAGGCTGGCCAGCAACCGCACCAGCACGCTCAGCGCGTCGGGGACCACGCCGCCCCACAGCCCCGAGTGCAGACCGTGGTCAAGCGTGGCGACTTCCACGATGCAATCGGCCAAACCACGCAGCGAGACTGTCAGCGCGGGGACTTCGGTGCTCCAATTGTCGGAGTCGGCGATGACGATCACGTCGGCGGCCAGCACGTCGGCATGGGCGGTCAGCAGGCGGCCCAGCGAGGGTGAGCCGGACTCCTCCTCGCCCTCGACGAACACCGTCACCCCTACCGGCGGCCTGCCGCCGTGCGCTCGGAAAGCCGCCAAATGTACTGCAATGCCTGCCTTGTCGTCGGCGCTGCCGCGCCCGTAGAGCCGCCCGTCGCGCTCGGTTGGCTCGAACGGCGGTGTCAACCAGTGGGTGTGGTCGCCTTCGGGCTGGACGTCGTGGTGAGCGTACAACAGTACCGTCGGCGCACCGGGCGGTGCCGGATGACGCGCGATGACCGCCGGCGCGCCGCCTTCGCTGACTATCCGCACGTCGTCAAAACCAGCTCTTTTCAACAGGTCTGTGACCACGTGCGCGCTTCGGTGCACTTCGTCGCGGCGGGACGGATCGGCCCACACCGATTCGATGCGCACCAGGTTCTCCAGATCGCGGCGTACCGACGGCAGCACCGCGCGCACGCGTTCGACCAGACCACTCATAGGCCCGAGGCTAGTCAGGTTGGGCGCCCGCGGTGACGCTGGCGTCACGTTCGGCGTCCGCGGTGACGCTGGCGTCACGCTCGGCGCCGGCGCGCCGGTTAAGGCAGCTCCAGGACGGCCACCGCCGCGGCGACATCGCCTTCATGGGTCAGCGACACATGGATCGTGACGTCCTTCAGGTGCTGGGCGATGGCACCGGCCAGCCGGACCCGCGGTCGTCCCCACATGTCGGTGACCACCTCGATGTCGCGGTGAATACCCTCCGGCAGCACCGGCCGCTGGGCGAACCGCGACCCCGACCACGCCTTGATCACCGCTTCTTTCGCCGCCCAGCGGGCGGCCAAGTGCCGGGCCGCCGACGAACTCTTGTCCGAGGCGTCACGTCGCTCACCGGGCGTGAACGTCTCCGCGAACACCGTGCCGGGCCGGTCGACCTGGTCAGCAAACTCCGAAATGGACACCAGGTCGATACCCACTCCGACGATGCTCATCGCAGGTAGACGTCACGGTCACCGAGCCGCGCCGCGGCGTCCAACAGCATCGCCGCCTCCTGCGGCTTCTCCGGCATCTCGTGGTCGAAACGCCGGTCGGCGGGACGCTCATACAGCGGCGGGCCTCCGGCGATCGCCGACACCAGCCGGCGCTGACCGGCCAACAGCCGGGCATCGGCGCGCCGCTGGTACTCAACCCGCTGCGCGGGATCCAGCGCGGCCAGGAAGGCCTGCGGATGCACCAGCGCGATCAGACCCGACACATGACCGAACCCGAGACTCGTAACCAGCCCGGCCTTGAGCGGAAACTTGCCGCCGAGCCGCAGCGTCTCGCGGACCCACACGAAATGCGCGGCGCCGGCCAACTCGTCGTCGACGCAGTCCAGGCTGCGGTTGGGCGGGATCACCCCGTCGCGCAGCATCTGGCACATCCCCATGATCTGGAAGACCGCTGCGCCGCCCTTGGCGTGCCCGGTCAGGCTCTTCTGCGACACGACGAACAACGGCGCACCGGGTGACCGGCCCAGCGCATCAGCGAGCCGCTCGTGCAGTTCGGTCTCGTTGGGGTCGTTGGCCAGCGTCGAGGTGTCGTGCTTGGAGATCACCGCGATGTCATCGGCGCCGACGCCGAGTCTGGCCAGCGAGCGCGCCAGCGGAGAATCCTTGCCGCCGCAGCCGGCTCCCAACGCGCCCAGCCCGGGCGCCGGAATCGAGGTGTGCACCCCGTCGCCGAACGACTGCGCGAAGGCCACCACCGCCAGCACCGGTAGTCCCATCGTGACCGCAAGGTCGCCCCGGGCCAACAGGATCGTCCCGCCGCCCTGGGCTTCCACGAAGCCCAGCCGGCGCCGGTCGTTGGGCCGGGAGAACCTCGCGTCGCTGATGCCCCTGGCGCGCATCATCGCGGTGTCGGCGGTGGCGGCCATGTCACCGAAGCCGATGATGCCCTCCAGCGTCAGATCGTCTATCCCGCCGGCCACCACCAACTCGGCCTTGCCCAGCCGGATCTTGTCGACACCCTCTTCGACCGACACCGCCGCGGTCGCGCATGCGGCCACCGGGTGGATCATCGCGCCGTAGCTGCCGATGTAGGACTGAACCACATGCGCGGCAACGATGTTCGGCAAGACTTCCTGGAAAATATCGTTGGGCTTGCTCCGGCCTAACAGATTTCCGTGGTACATGGTCTGCATCGAGGAGGCGCCGCCCATGCCGGTGCCCATGGTGTTGGCCACCATCGTCGGGTGCACGTAACGGATCACCTCGGCCGGGGTGAACCCGGCGGACAGGAAAGCGTCGACGGTCGCGACCATGTTCCACACCGCCAGCCGGTCAATCGAGCCGGCGAGGTCCGGCGGGATACCCCAGACCGTCGGGTCGAAACCGGTCGGGACTTGGCCCCCGACCAGGCGGGACAGCTTGTTCTTGCGAGGAACCCGGATTTCGGTTCCCGCTTTGCGGGTGACCTGCCAGTCGGTGGAGTCGGGCACCGGCCGGACCACGGTGTGCTCCGGGTCGAACTCGACGAACGCCCGCGCCTCGGCCTCGCTGGACACCACGAACGTGAAGTCCTTGTCCAGGAAAACGCTGACCAGCAGCGGGGAGGCGTGATCGGGGGCGATCGAGCCGTCATCGACCCACTCGCGGATCCCGACCCGCTGCACCACGGCGTCGTGGTAACGCTCGACAAGCTCGGACTCGTCGACCAAGTCACCCGATGCGCTGTCGTACCAACCCGGCTGCGGGTCGTCGTGCCAGCGGATCAGCCCCGTCGTCCAGGCCAGCTCCAGCACGCCGGCAGCCGACAGTTCGTTGTCGACCTCCATCTCGAAGCGGGTCCGCGACGAGCCGTAGGGGCCCAGTTCGGCACCGCCGACGATGACCACCAGGTCGGCGGGGTCGACGTCGAGGTCTGCCCACTGGGGCGGCGGCGCGGGCCGGTACCCGCGCGGCGGGCTGGGCAGCGCGGGGATGGTGCCGCTTCGCGGGCTGTCGGTCTGCTCGTCGGACGCCGACGCGGCCTGGTCGCGGGCCTTGGCGGCCAGCTCGGCCAGATCCAGGTCGGCATCGGCGAGCCCGCCGGTCAAGTCCACCGTGATCGGCGCCACGGCGGCGGCCGCCTTGGACTCCACGTCGCAGACCCCGAGCAGCATCTCGGCCATTTCGTCGGTGGAATACGTCCGGACGCCGGCATCCTCGACGGCGCTGACGATCGCGTCGTTGTGACCCATCAATCCGGTGCCGCGCGTCCAGCCGATCATCGCGTGCGCCAGGCTGACCCGCTCCGACCACGACGATTCGGCGTGCCAACGGTTCACCACGGCATCGAGCGCCGACTTGGCCTCGCCGTAGGCGCCGTCGCCGCCGAACATGCCGCGATTGGGCGAGCCCGGCAGCACCACGTGCAGCCGCGACGCGATGTCGCGCCGGGCGCCGATCCTGGCCAGGCCTCCGATGAGCCGCTGCACCGCCCACAGCAGTACCTTCATCTCCATCTCGGCACGCGAACCGGCCTCCGAGAGGTCGCCGGTCACCCGCGGCGCCGCAAAGGGGAACAGCAGTGTCGGAGCCTGCGCGTCCTTGACGTGAATCGACTGCGGCCCGATGCTTTCGGTCTGCTCGCTGCCGATCCATTCGGCCAGTGCGTCGATGTCGGAGTAGGAGGCCATGTTGGCCGGCACCACCCACAACGCAGCGCCGTAGCGGGCATGGTCGCGGTAGAGCGCACGGTAGAACGCCAGCCGCTCGTCGTCGAGCCGGGACGTCGTCGCGATCACGGTCGCACCGCCCTCGAGCAGCCGCCCGACCACCGATGCGGCGATCGAACCCTTCGACGCGCCGGTCACGACCGCGACTTCGTCGTCGTAGCGGCCCGGGTCCGGGTTCTCCGCACCGGCGGCGATGCGCCCGTACAGCGACGCGTGGATCTGTCGTCCGGCGGCCAGCGCCCTGCCTTGCCACCAGGTAGCCTGCGTGGCCAGCACGTGCCCGGCGCCTTCGAACCGTTCGGCCAGCGCCGCCCAGTCGGCGTCGATCTCGTCCTCGTCGGCCAGCCACAATCTGACCAGGTCCTCACGGGCGCTGGCCCAGCGGTCGTCGAACAGGACCGCCTTTTTGGCGTCGAACACCGGCGCCACCAGCCGCGGCCAGTCCGCACCGAGTTCGGCCGTAACCAAGTCGATCAGTTGGGTATCGGTAGCCAACGGCGAGACGGTAACCGGATCGTCGAGGCCCAGCTGGTCCAGCACCAGGCGGGCGGCCGAGGCAAGGACGCCGTCGCGGCCGGTGATCTGAGCGGTGAATTCGGCCAGCGCGGCCGCGTCGACGGTCGCCCCGGCCGCACCCGACGACGGCAACGTCACCGAGACGCCGTGGCGCGCGGCCACCGCGGCCACCGCGGCGTCGATCACCTTGTCGACGGCGGCGGCGTCGGCCAGCGCGCCCTCGTGCAGGTTGCCCAGCGCGCCGCCGCGCACGCTGGTGCCCTCCCGGGTACCCAACGCGACCTCGACCATGACGTGGGTGGCCCATCCGTCGCCGAGTTCCCAGGTTTTCTTCACCCGCTCGGCGATGACGCCCGGCCGTTTGCCCGCCGGGCCCAGAGCCGTGCGCAGCTGGTCGTTGATCGCATCGGAAAGGACCGGGCCGAACGGCCGGTAGGTGCGGGCAAGCTTGGTGACCTGCGACCGCAACCCGGCCAGGTCGGTTTCGGCGGCGCCGTCGATCGCGCCCAGGTTCAGCTCCGAACCCAGGTCGACCAGCAGCTGATTACGGCGCGACGACGCCCCGTCGGTGATCGCCTCGATGGAGTCCAGGGGCTCGATCTGGTCGATGCGCATCTTGGCCGACAACGCGATCAACGCCAGCGTGGCGTCGGCGGCGTCGAACGGGATGTCGTCGGGGCGGGGGCCTCCGGACGGCGCGGTAGCGGGCGCCGGCGCCGGAATCTCCTCAGTCGTGACCGCCTCGGGCACAACCGATTCCGGCTCCTCGTGACCGGCCGGTTCCGGCTCGGGGTCGGTGTCGGTGGCGAACAACACCGCGGCGTCGCGCTCGGCGTTCAGCACCTCCACGGTGCTGTGCGCGTATTCGGGCAGCTTGAGGGTGTTGGCGGCCAGCCCGGCGACCGTCGGCGCCGACTTCACCCCGATCTCGACGAACCGCTCCACACCCAGGCCGCCGGCGGCCTCCTCGGTGAACAGCAGGTCCTGCGTTTCGATCCACCGCACCGGACTGGCGAACTGCCAGGCCAACAATTCGATGAACACGATGCGCGCCATCTCCCGGGGGCGTTCGCGGCGCCAGGTGTCGTAGTCGGCCAGGATCGGATCCAGCGGCTCGGCGGGCACCAGATCCCGGATCTCCTGGATGAAGTCGCGGTCCAGGCTGAACGGCCGAGGTACCAGGTTGGGGATGTAGCGCCCGATGATCCGGTCGGGATCCTTGCCGCGCGGCAGCATGCGGTCCAGCGAACGCCGGAATTCGGGCACGCCGACCCGCAGCACGCGCGAGTGGAACGGGACGTCGATCCCCGGGACCAGGATGAAGGACCGCTTGCCGCCGGTGATTTCCCGGCGCCGCTCGACCTCGGCCTCCAGTGCTTGCAGACCACGGACCGTGCCGGCGATCGCATACTGCGAACCGCGCAGGTTGTAGTTGACGATCTCGAGGAACTCACCGGTGCGTTGGGAGATTTCGGCGACGAACGCTGGCACGTCGGCGTCGTCGAGGTCGATCTGCGACGGGCGGATCGCGGCCAACCGGTAGTTGGAGCGACCGAGCTCGTCGCGCGGCACGATGTCGTGCATGTTGGACCCGCGCTGGAATACCGTTTCCAGCATGGTCTCCAGTTCGTAGAAGCCGGTCACGCACGCCAGCGCGGTGTACTCGCCGACGGAGTGACCGCAGGCGATCGCGTCTTCGACGAACGCGCCCCGCTCGCGCATCTCGGCGACCTGGGCTGCGGCCACCGTCGCCATGGCGACTTGGGTGAACTGCGTCAGGTACAACACCCCTTCGGGGTGGTGGTAGTGCACGCCCCTGGCGATGATGCTGGTCGGGTTGTCGCGCACCACTTGCAGCACCGAGAAGCCCAGGATCTCTCGGGTGAACTTGTCTGCGTCGTCCCACACTTTGCGGGCGGCCTTGGAGCGGGCCCGCACCTCCATGCCCATCCCCTTGTGCTGGATGCCCTGCCCGGGGAACGCATAGACCGTCTTGGGCGCGGCCAGTCGCGCCGTCGCCGACATCACCAGGTCCGAGCCGATGCGGGCGGCGACCTCCACGATCTCGGCGCCCTGGTCGATCCCGACCCGGTCCACCCGAAAGTCGACCACGTCGCCGGGGCGCACCATGCCTAAAAAGCGCGCCGTCCAACCGACCAGCCGGGCCGGCGGACGCGCCGCACCGTCGGTCGCCGTCACCACGTGCTGGGCGGCAGCAGACAGCCACATCCCGTGCACGATCGGCGATTCCAGTCCGGCCAGCAGCGCGGCGGCCCGGTCGGTGTGGATCGGGTTGTGGTCACCGGAGACCACCGCGAACGGACGCATGTCGACCGGGGCGCTCAGGGTCACGTCGCGGCGTCGGCGCCGCGGGGTGTCGGTGGCGTTGTCGGACACCGCACCGCCGGCGCGCACCGGATCGGTGAGCTCGGCAGCGCCGGTGCGCCCGCGGATCGCGAACCGCTCCTGCAAAGTGGCCAGCACCGCACCCTCGGCATCGGTCACCGTCACCGAAACGGGGACTACGCGGCCGATCTCGGTGTCGGTGGCCGTGGACGCGGTTGCGGTCACCGTCAATGCCGCCCCGACAGTGGGTAGCTGCCCGACCAGATGCACGGCGTGGTCGAGGTGCACCAGGCTCAGCAAGCCCTCGACGACCGGAACGCCGGTGTCGGTGACGGCCGAGCCGATCGCCGCGAACACCGCCGGCCAGCAGCTGCCCACCAGCGCGTCGGGCACTGTGCGCAAGCTCGGCGCCAGCGGTTCGCCGAAAGTGGCGGTGACACCGGTGTGGTCGGCCACCCGCTCGGGGTCCCAGCCCACGGTCACGGTAGCCGTCCCGCCGCGCATGTCCGGCAACGCATCCGGCCCGTCCACACCCGCGGCGATGGCCAGCACCGCCCGCATGGCGGCCACGGCATCCTCGGTGCTGACCAGCGGAATCCCGCCGTCCATCGTGGCGGCGGGCAGCGTGAACCGGATGTCGATCCAGGTCCCCGAGATCGGCACGCTCAGCACCACCTGCGCACCGTCGCAGTGCAGTCGGGCGCCGGTGGACAGGTGGGTGGCGTGGGTGTTGTCGCCCCCGTCATGCACCTGCCAGTCGGCGGGATCGGCGATGCGATGGACCGGGTTGATGATCGCTCGTCCGGCCCACAGCACGTCGGGGGCGTCGAGGACGACGGCGAGCGGACCGCTCACATCGGTGCGGCCCTGCCGGCGCGCGGTCACCGACACCGGCGGCAGACCGGCCGAGACCACCTCGTCGATGGTGGCCTGCTCGAAGCGGTCCAGCAACTCGCCGACCGGTTCGTCGACGCGGGTGATGCCGGCCACCGAGGCGATACCGGGAATGATGCAGACCTGGTCGGCGTCGTAGCGGGCGTCGTGCGCCTGCCACAGCGAGTCGCTGCGCCACCAGCGGCGCACGTCCTTGTCGATGACCGGCACGAAGTTGACCGGCTTGCCCGGCGTCTTGCACAGCGTGAGGAAGAACGCGACGTCGGCCGGGTGCAGCTGCACGGTGTCGGCGTCGGGGTAACGCTCCAGCAGCGCTGCGATGGCATCGTCGGGCCGCTCCAGCAGCGACTGGTCGCCGAACAGCGTCTCGATCGGGCCGCAGTCCTGCGGATGCAGCCGCGCCTCGGCCCGCTGCAGCATCTGCTGGAAGCGGTCGCGCCAGGTGTCGGCCAGCCACGGGCTGCCCGGGGCGGCGGTGTCGGCGGTGGAGTTGCCGTCACCGATGGCCAGTTCCACGTAGCGGCGCAGCCACCGCAGGTATGTCATCTCGCCGACGTCGCCGAAGTACGGCTTGGCGGTGGCAGCCATCGCCGCGATGATTTCGTCGCGGCGGGCGGCCACGGCCTCGGCGTCGCCGGCGACCTCGTCGAGCAGCCGGCCGCAGCGTGAGGCGGCGTTGTCGATCTCGTGGATGTCCGCGCCGAGCTGGCTGCGACTGGACGCCATCCCGCCCTGGGCTTTGCCGGCGCTGATCCACTGATCGGTGCCGGTGGTCTGGACCAGCATCCGCTTGACCGACGGCGACGTGGTGGCTTCTTTGGTGGCCATCGCCGCAGTGCCGACCAGGATGCCGTCCACCGGCATCGGCGGGAAGCCGTGCGCCTGCGCCCAGCGCCCCGTCAGGTAGTCGGCGGCCCGCTCCGGTGTGCCGATCCCCCCGCCGACGCACACGGTGATGTTGGGCCGCGAGCGTAGCTCCGAGTAGGTCGCCAGCAGCAGGTCGTCGAGGTCTTCCCAGGAGTGATGACCGCCGGCGCGACCGCCCTCGATGTGCACGATCACCGGTTTGGTGGACACCTCGGTGGCGATGCGGATCACCGACCGGATCTGCTCGACGGTGCCCGGCTTGAACACCACGTGACTGATGCCGATTCCGTTCAGCTCATCGATGAGCTCGACGGCCTCCTCCAGTTCGGGGATGCCCGCGCTGACGACCAGGCCGTCGATCGGTGCGCCGGACTGACGGGCCTTCTGCACCAAGCGTTTTCCACCGACCTGCAGCTTCCACAGGTAGGGGTCGAGGAACAGCGCGTTGAACTGGAAGGTGCGCCCGGGCTCCAGCAACCCGGTGAGCTCCTCGATGCGGTCATTGAAGATCGGCTCGGTGACCTGTCCCCCGCCGGCTAATTCGGCCCAGTGCCCGGCGTTGGCGGCGGCAGCGACGATCTTGGCGTCGACCGTGGTCGGTGTCATGCCGGCCAGCAGGATCGGTGAGCGGCCGGTCAGCCGGGTGAACTTCGTCGAGAGTTTGACCCGTCCGTCGGGCAGGCGAATCAGCGCGGGGGCGTAGCTCGACCAGGCCCGGGCCACTTCCGGAATGGCGCCGACGGTGAAGAGGTTGCGCTGACCGCCGCGGGTCGCCGCAGCTACGATCCCGACGCCGAGACCGCGGATCACCGGCGCGGTCAGCCGGGTGAGGATGTCGCCGGGTCCCAGGTCGAGAATCCATCGGGCGCCGGCCGCGTGCAAGCCGTCGATCTCGTCCACCCAGTCGACCGGCCGCACGAGGATGGCTTCGGCCATGGCTCGGGCCAATTCGACGTCGAGATCGAGTTTTTCGGCCCACCCGGCGACCAGCTCAACGCCATCGCCCAGCCGCGGCGTGTGGAAACCGACCTCGACCTGCACCGGGTCGAAAACCGGCGCGAAAACCTCACCGCCGCGGATTTTCCTCTTACGGTCGGCTTCCTCTTTCTGCGAGATCTGCCTGCAGTAGAGCTCGAAACGCGACAATTGTTCGGGTGTGCCGGTGATGACGACCGAACGGCGGCCGTTGCGGATGGACAGCACCGGCGGCAGCACGGTCCGGACGTCGCTGGCGAACTCCGCCAGCAGCCGCTCGATCCGCGCGGGATCGGCATTGCCGACCGAGACCATCGGCGGGCGGTCACCCAGGATCGCGATGCCGCGACGACGGGCTACCAGCGTGCCGGCAGCCCCGATCAGCTGGGCCAGGGCCAGCAGCTCCACGTCCCGGGTACCCCCGGCTTTCAGCGACTCGACCCCGAGCACGCCCTGGGAGTGCCCGGCGACCGCCACCGGCGGGCTCGCGGCGAGATCCAACCCCTGTCGGGTCAGCGCGCGTATCGCCGCTATCTGGGTGAGCAGCACACCGGGCACCGACACCGCCGCCGAGGTCAGCTGCTTGACGGACGGAATCGGATCCTCGGCAGCCAGGGCGCGCACCCAGCGCAGCGGCTCGAAGCCGATCGGGCGCACGACCACCACCTCGCGGGCGACCGGGTCCAACAGCAGATCGACCTCGCCGACCAACGTCGCCAACTCGGACTCGATGCCGGCCGAGGACATCAACTCTTCGAGGTTCTCCAACCAGGCACTGCCCTGCCCCCCGAACGCGACGGCATAGGGTTCGCCGGCGACCAGGCGATCGACTAGAGCGTGGGTGCCCGGTGTGGCCTCCGCAGTGATCTCGTCGCGGTCGCGCGGCGCCTTGCCTTGCCGGGCCGGGGAACTCCGGTCGTGCTCGTCGATCGTCACGGTGCCCGTCTCCTCGTTCTGCTCACGGTGCTGCTCATGGTGCTGCTCATCGGTCTAACGTGGCGGCGTCGCCCTCCAGGTCGCGGCCCGGCGCCTGCCCTCACCCGCCGGTTCGGCGCGCCACCCTAACGTTCAGCCATCGACTGCCACTAAGAGTGGCATAAGAACCGGGGGCTTTCCCGGCGCCGATCGGTTACTGGCGAGTTCTACGCTCGGGTAGGTGTGCTGTGGATAACACCCGGTCCGACGGTGCCCAGAACCGCTCCAAACAAACCCGCTGGATGCAGGTGGTTACGCTCGAGTAGCACAACAGCGCAGATCAAAGCTATATTGTTATCAAATCGTTATGCACAAAATGTGGTGAGTACGCGGGCCTCCGCCCGGACGGCCGACCCCGTGCGGAAATAGCGCCCGAAGTTTGCTGGAACCCTACCCGCGGGTCAGGTCGGTCGGTTCGGCTCACCGGCTGCAGGCGACGGATCGGTGCGTCAGGCCCATTGCCCGAACTGCGGCTTGAGGATGTTGTTGATGTCGACGCCGACGCCGCCGACGCGGCGCTTGTCGATCTCAACCTGGTGCAGGTTCGCGGCGGGATGGCTGTATCCGTGCGGCGAGCCCCAGTTGTGCTGCCAGAAGTAGGAGCCCAGACCATCCTGCAACGCCCAGTCGATGGTCTTGGAGTTGGCATAGACACCGACTCGCTGGTGCCCGAGCACCGCCTCCCAACCCCGCAGATACGGCGCCACCTGCTCTTTGTACTGCTCATAGGACGGGTTGTCGTCGATGGAGGCGTAGATCGGGGCGCTGGCCGGGCCACCCGCGGCGGTGTGCAGTTGCCACCCCCGCTTGGCGTGGGCGATGCCGGCCTTTTCGCCACCGAGCCAATCGGCGGTGTCCTGCTTGCCGTACTGATAGCACGAGACGATCTTGAGGCCGTTGGACGCGAGGTCCCGCGCCTCGGATAGCTGGATCGGCTTGCCGAGCATCCAGGCGCCGCCCGGCCGGCGATCCGAGACGTAACGAACGGCGCCGACGGCACCTGCTGCCTTGATCTCGCTGGCCGGGATCACCCCGGCCGCGTAGTCCAGCAGGATGCCCAGCGGACCCGCCGAGGCGGCCGCGGCGCGCAGCACCGACGCCGTGGCACTAAGACCGAGCAACACAGGCATCGCCATCGCGCCCTTGAGCACGTCACGACGGGTCACTGGCATATGCCACAGAATACGGCAAGCGTATCAACGACCACAGGAACTTGCACTCGTCACACCTGTATCACTGGGCACGGCCAGGTCTGCGCGACCGCCAGCAGCGGGCCGGTGTCCCCCTGCAGCGCACCGGGGTTTCGGTTGTGAACTGAGGGCGGCGACCGTCTGAATCCAAGCGGCGTATCGGCGCCCTGGACGCACACTCGGCGGGTACCGGCCTGGCCAACCAGCCGGCCTCAGTCGGTCAGCCGGACGTCGATCAGTTCCCAATCCCGGTACAACGCCAGCGAGCGCTCGTAAAAGCCAAAGCCGCTCACCGGTTTTCCGTGAAACGTGCCCCGATACCGAAACGGCCCCGACATGTATTCGATCGGCAGGGCATGCGCCGGCGCAGCGACGAGCGGTTCGCCGGCGAGATCGAGTTGCAATGTGGCACATGTGATCCGGTGGCGGTCCGGCATGAAACGCTCGGCGGCCACCGGCGGCACCAACGGGCGGACCGACTCCGGCCACCGCACGTAGCTGTCGATGACGACCTCGACGTCCTCGACGCAGTCCGGTGCGTCAGCCGGATCCGGATAACTGACCGTGATGCCCGAAAACGGCTGTAACGCATTGGCTGCTGTGCGGTCGAACTGCCGCCAGATACTCAGGTCGATGCCGTTGTCCAGGCTGATCGTGCGCCATTCGTGCGAGCGGGCTCGCGGGTCTCCCCCGGTTCCCCCACCGCCGGCATACTTGGGAAACCACTGCCGATCGATATGGCCGGCCTCGCCGCTGACGGGCTCGTGCGTGTCACCCCAGTTCAGTGTCCCGCGCATCGCCACGCCGGTCTGGAAGTACGAGTAGGTGCCCTCCTGGCCGAAGCAGGCCACCCTACCGTGATATCTCGACGCGCCGAGCGGCACCGGCGGGCGGCTCGGTGTGACGGCAAGATCCAGTCCCATCGGCCGACCGGCCTGGTCCTGCCCGACAAGGTTGACGCGGTAGCTGTAGGGCTGCAGGTGGCCGTCATCGTCGCGGCAGGTGGTCCACGCCGCGGCGCCGGCACTACTGGTGTATCGAATATCGAGGTGTCCCGCGGCGGCCGTGAGTTTCGGAGTCGTTGCGCCAAGATTGGCCGGCGGCATATCGTAGTCGGTGTAGGTACCGTATCTTCCTGTGCCGCAATCGAAGAGTGCCAGCGTGTAAAAGTCGGCGACCACTGATCCGCCGGGGCGGTTCTTGTTGAAGATCGTCAGGAAGGCAAACGAGCGGCCCGATTCGCCGGTCAGCTCGCCGGAGATGAACCAGGTGTCGGACTCGTAGTCCGAGTGGGCCCCCTCGGCAGCGGGGAAATCCAGCGCCCCGTCGTGGGGCGTCAGGCGAAACGGATAGCGGCGCCAGTGGTCGTTCACCTCACGCCTTAGGTTCGGTGGTCGGGCGGTGACCCGCTGCGGATGCCATTACCGCGACTCGCATGCTTTTTTGCTATGTTAGCAGCAATAGCCGGTCGGCTTTTCCAGGGTGGTGCAATGATGCTCGAACATCGGTCATACCAAGAGCTTTTCATCGGCGGTCAGTGGTGCAAACCCTCAATCCGAGAACCGATAACGGTCATCTCACCACATTCGGAAGAGCCGATCGGCTCCGCGCCGGCAGCCGGCCCGGCAGACGTCGACAAGGCGGTCGCGGCCGCCAGGCGAGCATTTGACGACGGTCCCTGGCCGCGGCTTGACCCTCGCGAGCGCATGCACAAGGTCGAAGAGCTGGCTGCGATCTATGCCGGCCACCTCGACGACATGGCCGATTTGATCACCGCCGAGATGGGTTCGCCACGCAGCTTCAGCAGGCTGGGCCAGGCTGCGGGCGCGGCGTCGATGATGCACCTGACGCTGGCAACCGCCCGCGATTTCGCCTGGGTCGAGCGTCGCCAGGGATTACTGGGCGAGGTACACCTGCGTCGGGCTCCGGTCGGCGTGGTGGGCGCTATCGTGCCGTGGAACGTCCCGCAATTCCTGATCATGCCCAAGCTGATTCCCGCCCTGATCGCGGGGTGTGCGGTGATCGTCAAACCAGCTCCCGAAACGCCGCTGGATGCATTGTGGTTGGCCGAAATGATCGAGCAGGTCGGCCTGCCGGACGGGGTTGTCTCAGTACTGCCCGGTGGAGCGGACGTCGGTGAGGCCCTGGTGCGGCATCCTGGCGTGGACAAGATCGCCTTTACCGGTTCCAGCGCCGTCGGCCGGCGGATCGCTGCCCTCTGCGGTGAACAGCTCAAGCGGGTGAGCCTTGAGCTGGGCGGCAAGTCGGCAGCGATCATCTTGGACGACGCCGACATCGACGAAACGGTCGCCGGCCTGAAAACCGCCAGCCTGATGAACAACGGCCAGGCCTGCGTCGCCCAGACCCGCATCCTGGTCAGCGAACGGCGCCGCGACGAAGTGGTCGACGCGTTGGCTGAGATGATGGGGAGCCTGCAGGTGGGCGACCCCGCCGACGAGGCAACCGACATCGGACCCCTGGTGGCCCGACGTCAACAACACCGGGTGCAGGACTACATTCGCTCCGGTTTGCACGAGGGCGCACGCATGGTGCTCGGCGGCGAGGATCCGCCGTCCGATCGCGGCTGGTACGTTCGGCCAACTCTGTTCGTCGACGCCCACAACGACATGCGCATTGCCCGCGAGGAGATATTCGGGCCGGTGCTGACCGTGCTGACCTACCGCGATGAGGACGACGCGGTCCGCATCGCCAACGACAGCGATTACGGGCTGGCCGGATCGGTGTGGACCGCCGACGTCGCCCATGGCCTCGAGATCGCCGCCGGCGTGCGCACCGGCACCTACGGCATCAACATGTACACCCTTGATCTCACCAGCCCCTTCGGCGGTTTCAAACAATCCGGCATCGGCCGCGAGTTCGGTCCCGAGGGCCTGGCCGAATATGTGGAGCTGCAGTCGGTGGTCAGCAGCGGCGCTCTCCCGCCGCTATCTGCAACGTGAGTTCGACCGGGCAGCAAAGTTCGCCGCGCTGATTTCTGACCTCGATGTGCAAGTCGAGCAGGTAGCGCGGCGGGTCGACGGCGGTGTCGCAGCGCTTGGCGATCACGCGTCCGCGACCCACCATGGTGTCGCCGGCATACACCGATCCCGCCAGCGTCATTTTGCGGCGCACTACCCGGCTGGTCGGCCCGGCCCAGCCGGTCGCGACCCGGTCGGCAAAGCCGGCCAGGTGCATCGTGTTGACGAAGATCGTCGGGTGGCCCTGACGGCGGGCAAAGTCGGGGTCGAAGTGGCCGGGAAAGTAATCCCAGGTTGCCCCGGAATTCATCACCACCCGTTGGTAGTCGATCTCGTCGATCACCTCGGGCAGCTCGAGGGGAACGTCAACCCGATCCCAGTGGATGGTCATCGGCGCCGCTCCTGCGGGGTGAAGCGAAACAACGTGTTCCGGTTACGGGCCACCACCGCCCCATCCTGGCGACTGAACGTCTCGAGTGTCTCGACGAAGTGCCCGACCCCGAGGCGAGTCCGCTTCTCCGGCGACACCGACACCACCTCTTCGACCACCGTCAGCCGGTCGCCCTCGACGATGGGCAACAGAAATTCCGCGTCGTTCACCGCATTGATAAACGTCGTGCCCGGCAACGGCACTCGCAGCGCGATCGATGCGACCCGCGGCTCCCCACCCGGCAGCCACGGCGGCGGTATCAACCAGCCCATCAACAGAGCCGGCGGAGCCAACAGCCCACCCCAGGTCCGCGCTGCGAAATCGGCGTCCCAGTAGGACGCATTGCCGTCGTGGACCAAGGCGGCGAAAAGCTGGATACGTGCCGCGCTGACTACAGTGCCCGCCGTGCGCGGTTCGCTGGTTATGCCGACCATCCGCAGCGCGTCCGCATAGCTGCCGAAGGCTAGTTCGTTCCTGCCGGCCATCACACCCAGACTGTCACCGAATCCCATTGCAGGGTCCGGGACGCGAAGTACCATCCACCGCGTTCGTAAATCAGCCCATCGTGATACGTTCCGGTGGCTTTCAGCGTGGCACCGTCATCGCCCAGGGTGAAAAGCAACGCGACGCAGCGCTGGGTGGCGTTGATGCCGTCGACGCTGATTTCGTGGTCGACGCTGACCAGCCGTTGTCGGTTGCCGCCGTTGAACGCGGCGCGCAGGTCGCTGAACTCCTCGCCGTCGCGTGTGAAACGCGCCCCGGAGTGACGAAATGTTGCGATCCAGCCGTCGCGGTCACCGTCAGACCAGCACCGGTTGTGTCGTGCAGTCAGATCCAGGATGGCGTTGCGCCCCGCCACACCGTCGAGCACATACTGCTGCTGATAGGTCATGGTCATCGTGATTTCTCCCTAGGTCACCGTCTGACGATATATCCGTGGCTTTCCCGGTCCCAGACACCGGGCCTGATACCTCGGGCGCGAAGAATGTCTTTACGCACCCTCCCGATAATGTTTTTCGGGAGTTCGTTCACGATCTCGACATAGCGTGGCACGTAGAAGTACGGGAGACGTTCGGCGCAGAAATCCAGTAGTTCCGGGTAATCGAGCGTGGACTGCGGCCGCAATGCCACTACCAGCAAGATGTCGTCCTCGCCCAGCTCGCTGGGCACGCCGATCGCTGCTGCCTCGGCTACCGCGGGATGCGCCATGACCGCTGTTTCCAGTTCTACTGAAGAGATGTTCTCGCCCCGTCTACGCAACGAATCCTTCAGCCGGTCGACGTAAGTGAGATTCTGCTCGTCATCAAACATGCCGAGGTCACCGGTACGGAACCACTCCGGGTGCGGTTCGACCACACCGTCTTCGCCGACGTAGCCTTCGCTCATCACGTGCGGAAAGCGCGCTCGGCAAACGATTTCGCCGACCGTTCCAGTCGGCACCGGATCGCCTTTGGCGTCAAGGATGCGCACCTGGAAATTCTCATTGGGTCGGCCCGACGTGCCCGGCATTCCCTCATCATCGAAGGCTTTCACTGTGATCGGAAATGCCTCGGTCATACCGTACATCGTGACGATCCTGCAACCGTAACGCTTTTCGATGGCTCGGTAGCGGGCGGCGTCGATCGGTGCCGCGGAGATGAACCGCAGCGGTAACTGTGCATCACGAGGGTCCGGCGGCTGATTCCACAGCATGGAAACCATCGCACCGGCCCCGGCGAAACCTGTCGCGCCGCAGGCGCGCACGTCATCCCACACGCTATCTGGATGAAAAGCCTTCGCCAGCACGGTGGTTGCACCGACCAGCATCGGTGCCAGCACAGATGGTGCCGCGCTGAGATGAAACAACGGCATCGCGGTCCACAACACTTCGCCCCGACCGAATTTCCACGCCGCTGCGACGGTGGCGGCCACGTTGAACAGGTAATGCCAGCTGGTGGCAACCGCTTTCGATACGCCGGTGGTGCCGGAGGTGAAAAAGAGCGATCCTGTGGCCGCGGCTTCTCCGGGGGTGTCCGGTACCGCATCCGCCGAGCAACGGGCCAGCATGGCATCGAGCGCCTCGCCCACAACCAACACGTCACGGAGCATCGGCAACCGATCGGCCACCTCCGCGACGCGCACCCGCCGATCGCTATCGGTGAGGATCGCTTTCGCCCGCGCCAACCGCAGCGCATGCAGCAGAAACTCACCTTTGTTGGCAGCGTTCACCGCCGCGGTAACTACCCCTATCCGTGCCGCGCCCAGCCAGAAATAGATCCATTCCGGGCAGGTCGCGGTGAACAGCGCGACGCAGTCTCCGCGACCCAGCCCCATTCCTCGCAGGGCGCTCGCCGCCGCACCCGACCGCCGTCGCATCTGTTCGAAGGTCACCGCATCACCGGCGATCGACATCATCACCCGATCGGGAAACTGCTCGGCACGACGATCGAGCACCGCTGCAACGCTGAATTGCTCAACACCGAAATCAGCGGGCTCAAACGCCATCAGGCGTGCGCAGCGGCCGGGTCCGGCTGACCGTCGGGGGTGTATCCGAAGTCGTCCGGTGATGGCTGCTCACCCGGGTAGAACCGATGAGCCCAGCGCCGCAGCGCAGCGTAGTCACGGGCCTCTTCGGGCGCCAGGTTGGGCTTCTCGAGATATTTCATGTTCTCCCAGGTGAAGAAGTCCTGTTTGATGACTTCGCGTTGCAGCGCCAGAAATCGCGCGGCCCGCCCGGTCGGCTCATCACCGGTGTCGCCGGGCTCGCGCACCGAAGCTTGGGTGTAGAAGTAGTCGGTGTAGTCCTCGTCGACCGGAGTCTGTCCGGTGACCTGAATGGTAGCGACCAGCTCACTGGGAAAACGGACGACACCGATCCCCAACGAGTAGTTGTCGTAGATGATCTTGGCGTCCACCGGCCCGTTGGGCGTCAGCCAGGTCTGGGCACGACCGCCGCCGAAATGAGCGTTGACCGTGGCGTGCAGGTGGTAGCCGGACACCTCGAACGACGCCGTGGTCGCGGGGTTGGCCGCCTTGTGCACGTATTGCACGTGATACGGGTCGGCCGCGTTTTCGATGATCATCTGGGCGTGCACCTTCACCCGGTTGAGCATCCTGCTGTGCGGGTGCAGCGGGTAGTATTCGTCGGTTTCCAGTTCGGCCAGCACCGGCGGCTGCCAGTAGGGCGGGCGCCCGTGGCGTTCGTGCCAGACCAGGATGAAGCCGTACCACTCGGTGCACGGATAGGTGCGGATGCGCACATTGTGCTTGCAGCCGATCTTGCTGTAGGGGATCAGCGCATTCGTGCCGTCGCCGCGCCACTGCCAGCCGTGCCACGGGCAGACGATGTTCTCTTTCTCGACGGTGCCGCCGACACCGAGATTGGCGCCCAGATGCTGGCAGTAGGCATCCAGTACGTGTACCCGGCCGGATTCGGTGCGGAACACCACCAGTTCCTCGCCGAAGTAGTGCACGCGTTTGACCTCGCCGGCGGCCAGTTCGGAGGCGAAACCGACGATGAACCAGCCGGTCGGGAAGCGGTACGGCGACAGCCCGATACCACTGGGTCCGAATTCAGCTTCCGAGGGATCCATGGTGGAGTCCGAAACCGTGTAAGTCACTGCCTCTCCGTTCCCCGCGCAGCCTCGGGCGCCTGGAAAACTCCCGTCTATTGTTACTATTTTAAGCATTGCACGTCAACGCCCGGTTGCAGGGTGCGGCCAGCGGACTTCGGCGGAGGTTGGGGATGTCCACAGCCGACCTGGATCTGTCGGATTTCGGGCTGTGGCGCAACGGTTTTCCAGATGAACTGTTTGCCGATCTGCGACGCAACCGGCCGCTGTTCCGCCATGATCTCACCCCCGGTCTTGCCAAGATCGGGGCCCAGTGCGGCTTCTGGATGACCACCAAGCACCGCCATTCCGTGCGCATCCACCGCGACGCCGACTCGTTCACCGCGAAAGACGGTCCGCTGATCCAGCCCACGGGCACCTTCTCGTCCTACCCCACCATCGTCAACATGGACGAGCCCGAACTCAACAAGCGCCGCAAACTCATCTCCAGCGCGTTCACGCCGCGGGCGATCGCGACGCTCGAAGACGGCATCCGGGAACGAGCCGCCCAGCTGATCGACAACCTGCTGGCCCGCGGCGGCGGTGACTGGATCGCCGACGTCGCCGATGCGCTGCCGATGACGGTGATCGGCGACATCATCGGCATGCCCGCCGCTGACCGGCCGCGAATCTTCGCCGTATTCGACCGCATCCTGACCGCACGATCGCCGCAGGCCCGCCTGACCGAGCAGCAGGAGCGCGAGCTCTACGCCACGATCTTCGGCTACGCGCTCGAGCTCACCGCCGAGAAACGACGCCATCCCGCCGACGACATCTGGAGCACGCTGGCCTCGGCGGTGATCACCGGAGAAGACGGCGAGCAGTTCCGGCTGCCCGCCAACGAGCTGGAGATCTTCTTTTTCGTGCTGGCCTTCGCCGGCAGCGACACCACCAAAAACGCTCTGGCCGGCGGCCTGCCGGCGTTCGTCGCCAACCCCGAGCAAATCGAGCGGTACCGCGACGACGAGACGGTGCGGCCGGGGGCCGTCGAGGAGGTGTTGCGCTGGGTGACGCCGGTAACGTACTGGACGCGCACCACCAAGGTGGACATCGAGATTGACGGTCAGCACATCGGCAAAGGTGAGCGCATCGTGTCGATGCTGCGCTCGGCCAACCGCGACGAGGAAATTTTCGACGACCCGTTGCGCTTCGACATCGCCCGTGCGCCCAATCCCCATGTCGCGTTCGGCGGTGGCGGACCACACCACTGCCTGGGCGCCATGCTGGCCCGCGCCGAGTTGCGAGCGGTGTTCGACGAATTGCTGTTGCGCTGCGAGGCCATCGAGCTGGGCCCGGCGACCGTGACGCACGCCAATTTGGGTACCAACATGTCGATCTACGACGAGATGCCCATGTCGCTGCGTCCCCGCTGATCACCCGGGCGGCCCGACAGAGGCTGCGAGCTGCATGGTCGCCCGGCTACAGTCCCTTCGGACGTGTACCGATCACTTCGGCGGCCGTCAACCGCGCGAGGTCTGCGTCGGTGAGTCCGCACCGCTCGCGCAATACTTCGGCATTGTGTTCGCCCAGCGTCGGCGGGGCGCGCAGCAACCACCGTGACTGCCCGGCCAGCGGGGCGAACGGCGGGCGCGGATACCAGCCGGTGCCGGTGCGCGGATGGTCGAGCGACTCGAAGAACCCGCGCGCTAACAGCTGCGGGTTCTCGGTCACCAACGACGGCGAAACCACCGGAGCAGCGGGAATGCCGGCAGCGGCGAGACGTTCCACCGCTGAACCGAGCTCCAGGGGGGCCAGCCACGCGGCCAGTCGACGGTCGATGTCGTCGCCACGGGTCCGCCGGCCGACGACGGTCGTCAGACTCGGGTCGTCGCACCACGGCGGATGTCCCATCAGCCCGACCAGCGCCTGCCACTGCTCGTCGGTACCGATGGTGACCGCGATCCAGTCGTCGTCCCCGGCGCAGCGGTAGAGGTTCTGGATCGCCCAGCCATGCCCGCGGTTGCCCTGCCGACTCAGCGTCACCCCGAACACCTCGGCTTCGATCGGCTGGATCGCGGTGGCGTTCAGCACGGTTTCGATCATCGGCAACTCGACGAGTTGGCCGTTGCCGGTGCGCTCGGCGTATTCCAGCGCCGCCAGCACGGCGAAAGCCGCGTGGATCCCGGCCAGCGGATCGCAGGCGCCTCGCGGGGTGACGGGCGGTCCCTCCGGCGTCCCGGTCACCCAGGCCAGGCCGGCGATCTGTTCCATGGTGGGCGCGAAACCGACCCGGTCGCGCCACGGGCCGTCCAGCCCGAACGCCGGCATGCGGGTAACGACCAGCCGCGGATTGACCGTCAGCAGGACATCGGCGGTCAGACCGAAGTGATCCATCACCCGCGGCGAGAAGTTCTCGATCACCACGTCGGCACCCCGCACCAGTGAGATGAACAGCCGTCGACCCTCGTCGGACCCCAGGTCCAGGGTCACCGAACGCTTGTTGGTGTTCACGGCGTGGAACACCCAGCCGTATTCCCACCAGTCCTCGACGTCGGTGCGCATCCCGCCGGAGTAGCGGATGCCGTCCGGGCGCTGGATCGACTCCACCTTGACGACGTCGGCGCCGAACGCGGCCATGAGGTGCGTCGCAGCCGGCCCGGCCCAAAACGCGGTCAGATCGACGACGCGGACACCGTCTAGCGGCAATCGGCGATTAGTCCGCAGCGAGCCGGTTTCCCTTGGTGGCCAAGGTGATTCGTCGTTGGCCTCGCCCAACTTCGGCGCACCGCCCACGCCAGCGGGTCGGCAGCGCGACATCAGCCAGGGAGTGCGGGGCTGGTGGAAACCGGCCGGGTTGGCCACGAACACGCCCCGCTCGGCCAGGTGAGCCATGCCGCGAATCGTCGCGCCGTTGCCCAACGCGGCGATCGGCAGCCGGAACAGCTGCCCGAGTTCGACGATCTCCTCCACAGTGCGCTGGGCCAGCCACGGGCCGATCCGCTCGCGGATGAAATCGCGGTACTGCCATCGACCGATCTGAAACTGCAGCTGCGGATTCTCGGTCAGCTCCGGGCAGTCCACCATCGCGGCGAAGTCGCGCCACTGCTGTCCGGTGACCATCGTGATCCCGACGTATCCGTCCTTGGCGGGTTCGATCGAGGGCACCTCGACGGTCCGGGTGACCGGCGGCACCCGCAGCAGCTGCGAGTGCAACCACTCGCCGCTCTGCATCAGCGTCATCGCTTCCAGCATCGACAGGTCGAGATGCTCGCCGGGTCCGCCCTGCCGGACTCGACGGCGCATCGCCAGCGCACCGAACGCGGCGAACGCCCCGCCCAGGTACTCGCCCAGGTCACCGCCGATCGCGATCGGCGGGCCGGCCGGATCCCCGCGGAAGCCTGTCGAGCCCGCCCAGGCCTGCAGGGTGAACTCGCTGGCGGCGCGCTCGGCGTACGGACCGCTCCACCCGAAATCGGAGATGGTGACCACAATGGCCTGGGGACGCCCGGCCAGCAAACTCGGCGGGTCGATACCCAGCTCGCTCGCCCGTGACCGGCTGGCCGTCAGCACCACCACGTCGGCGCCGGCCAGCTCGGCAGGCAGTCGTCCGGATTCCCCCCCGAGCCTGACGCTGCGCTTGCCGGCGTTGAGATAGCTGAACAGCGGCGCATCCGCGCCGTTCGGTAGGGGAGAACGGCTGGCGGTGAATCGCCGAATCGGATCTCCTTGCGCCAGCTCGATTTTACGCACCGAGGCGCCGGCGTCGGCCAAGAGCTTTCCGCAGTAGCTGCCGGCTATCCGGTCACTGATCTCGACGACTCGCACATCGTGCAGCGGCGTCGGCTTGGTGTCGGGGCTTTCGCTCACCTGCCTCCATCCGGTCTCCGGCGCATCCTGGGTCGACTGCGGCAGTCCGAGTGGCTTCGAACAATCCGGCTATTGTGCCATTACTGCTAAGATTGCAGTCAATGGAGTTCGCGGGGTCAGCAGCCGTGCGCTCTGTTTGGTCGTTTCGTTGCGAGGATTTTATGGCTGCGTTGGGAATTGGCCCGCAGGCTCGGCGTCGCTTGGCGGCGCCGAGAATCGCCGAGATCGTAGCCGACGAATTACGCCGCCAGATCATCGACGGCGAATTGGCCGACGGTGATCTGCTGCCGCGCCAGGAAGTGCTCGTCGAGCGGTTCAATGTCAGCCTGGTCTCGCTGCGGGAGGCGCTGCGAATCCTGGAGACCGAGGGCCTGGTGTCGGTGCGGCGCGGCAACCGCGGCGGTGCGGTGGTGCACGCGCCGGCCAAGACCAGTACCGCTTATATGCTGGGTCTGCTGCTGCAGAGCGAGAACGTCGGTCTCGCCGATCTGGGGGCGGCGCTGCGCGAGCTCGAACCGGTCTGCACCGCGCTGGCCGCCCAACGGCCCGACCGGGTGAACACCTTGGTCGCCGAGCTCAACCGGATCAACGACGCGATGGCCGTCCACCTCGACGACGGCGGGCAGTTCACCGAAATCGGCCGGCAGTTCCACAAGCTGCTGGTGCGGGGCTGCGGCAACCACACCATGATCGCGGTGGTCGGCAGCCTGGAGACGCTGTGGAGCGGCCACGAGCAGCAGTGGGCCGACGAGAGCACTGCGCGGGGCACCTATCCGGCACTGGCCAAGCGCCGCGCTGTGCTCAACACGCACGTCAAACTGACCGAGTCGATCGAAGCCGGAGACGTCGAACGGGCTCGTCGCATCGCCGCCCGGCATATCGCCGACACCCAGACCTACGTGTTATCGGGTCGCAACGATCAACGCATCTATGCGCTGTCACCCCAGGCGCTGGCCCGTCCGCGGGAAACCCGTCATCTCTGAGGCAACGGTGCGAACCGCATTGGTTACCGGCGGCAGCGGTGGGATCGGCAAGGCGTGTGCAGTGGCGCTGCGCGAGCGTGGATACGACGTGGTGCTGGCGGCGCGGCGCGCCGGTCCGTTGCGGGCAGCGGCCGACGAAATCGGCGCACGTTACCTCGTGGCCGACGCCGCCGACCCGGTCGGCTTCGAGGAGGCGATCCGCCCCTTGCAGACAATCGACCTGGTGGTCCATGCCGCCGGCATCCTCGACGGCACTTACGCGCGCAAGCAGACGTTCCAGCAGTGGCGGGCGATCATCTCGGCCAACCTCGACTCCTGCTTCGTGGTGACCGCCGCCGTGTTGCCGCGGATGCGGGCCGGCTCGCGACTGGTGTTCATCTCCTCGTCGGCCGCCCATGAGCCGATGCCGGCACGCACCGCCTACTCGGCGTCCAAGGCCGGGCTGAACGCGTTCGCCCGGGCACTGGCGCGCGAAGTCGACCGCGATGGCATCAGCGTCCATATCGTGACGCCCGGTCCGGTGGAAACCCCGATGCTGCAAGATGTTCCGTTTGAGATGTATGCGATCCAGGTCGGTGACGTCGCCAAGACCGTCGCCTGGCTGGACACCGTCGACCCGTCGGTGGATCTACCCGAGATCCGGCTGGACGCGGTACGCCGCGGTCCGTTCGCCCGTGAACCGGTGGTGCCTACCGCGGCTCGCCTCCGGGCCGAACGGGGAAAGCCTTGATCACCGATTCGCCGAATTCGTGCAGGGATTCCGGCGCAGCGAAGTCGGCGAACCAGACGTAAAAACGCTCGACGCCCTGGGCGGCCAGGCCGGCGAAATGCCGGCCCAGTGCCTCGGCGTCGCCGCAGACCAGGCCCGGGCCCAGATACCCGAAACGCCGGGTGCTCACCTCGCGCACCGTGGCCGGGTCGGCCCCGGATCGCACGAACCCCACCATTTGCTGCACCGACAACCGCGCCGGGGCCGCGGCGGGGGCCAGCCGCGCCAGGCGGTCGATGTGGTTGGCGGGCAGGTTCCACCAATCTGCGTAACGGCGAACAAGTTCCATAGTGCGGCGCCCGGTGCCCCCGACAACCAGCGGTATCGGGAACTCCGGGCGCGGATTTTGACGTCGGCCGGGGTCGTCGCCCTGACCCCAGTACTGTCTGAGCAAATCGAGGTGGCGTTCGAGTTGCTCGACCCTGGCTCTCGGATCCCGCTGGCCGACCTCGAATCTGACGAGTTCCTCGGGCCAGGAGCCGGAGCCCAGGCCGAGCTCGAATCTGCCGTTCGACGCCGCCGAGAGGGTGACGGCTTGTTTGGCCAGTACTGCCGGGTGCCGGAACGCGTCGCAGAGCACCAGGTGACCGATCCGCAACCGTTCGGTGGCGGCGGCCACCAGGGTTGCCACAGTCATTGCTTCCCAGATGGTTTCATCGGGCATTCCGGGCGCCTCGAGATGGTCGATGAATGCGATGCCGTCGAACCCGCTGGCCTCGGCGTGGCGTGCGCGGTCGACGATCTCGGCGAGGGCCAAACGCAGTTGTGGCAGGAACAGATACCACTCGGCCATAGCAGGTCACCCTATAAAGCCGCCGCTGTCCGACCGCGATTGACGTCGGTCCGGCTAGTTTACTATTTTTACTATGTTAGGGGTGGTATGGACGTCGGACTGAATTCCGGGCAGCTGGCGCTGCGCGACGCCGTGCGCGACGTCTTGCGCACCGAGTGCCCGCCCGGCGTTGCCCGCCAGGCGATGACGGACCCGGAACGCTGGCGCCCCCTGTGGAAAACGGTCGTCGATCTGGGTTGGACCGAACTCGCCAGGCCCGGCGCCGACGACTTCGGCCGCCTCGATCTGGCCGTGGTGGCCGAAGAGTGCGGTGCGGCGATCGCGCCGATACCGTTGCTGTCCAGCGTCGGTCTGGCCGCCGGCGCATTGCGGGCCGCCGGCCCGGCCGCCGATGAGGTGCTGCACCAGATCGGCGGCGGTGCCGTCGCCGCGCTGGCCGTTCACCCGCCCGGAGCGCGGCTGCCCGGCGTGCCGATGACGCTGCAGCGGGGCCGGTTGCGGGGGCGCGCTGTCGCGGTTGCCGAGTTGTGCCGCGCCGAGCTGGTCGTCACGCTCGCCGCGGATGGCGACGGGGTCGTCGTCGCGGTCGCGCACACCGGTGACGGCGTCGCCGTGACACCGGTCGACTGCATCAATCCGGCCCAGCCGGTCGCCGACGTCGACATCGACACCATTCCGGTCCTGACCGCGCCGGTCGACCTCCAAGCCGCGCTGGGGACACCGCTGATGGCCGCCGCCGCCGATCTGGTCGGGGTGGCCGGCGCTGCCCTGGCCCGCTCCGTCGAGCATGCGAAATCGCGCGAGCAGTTCGGCAAGCCGATCGGCGCCTTCCAGGGTGTCAAACACGCCCTGGCTGACAACTACGTCAGCCTCGAGCGCGCGCGCAGCCTCACCTATGCGGCGGCGGCCCGTCTCGACGATCCGGGCACTACCCCGGCGGCCGGCTGGATTGCCGCGGCACTGGCCAAGGCGGCCGCCGGCGACGCGGCGGTCGGCTGCGCGCGCACCGCGGTTCAGGTGCACGGCGCCATCGCCCAAACCTGGGAGCACGATGTGCATCTGTATCTACGGCACGCCTGGCAAACCGCCGCGGCACTGGGCGACAGTCATGGCCTCTACCACGACGTCGGTCGCCGATGGGCCGGCGACGATGCGGGCGAGCGCTGAGAAGGAGTGCCGCCCATGACCGAGGTGGTTGCCGAATTCGACCGCTGGCTGACGGATTTCCTGCCGGCCGACTACACCGAGCGGTACCAGCACTACCGCTGGGACTCGGTGCTGCGTCGCGACTATCAGCGGGCCGCCTTCGAGGCCGGCTGGCTGCAGCCGACCTGGCCGCGGGCACACGGCGGCCGCGAACTGGGGCTGCGCGCGGCGATGGAGATCCGGCTGCGGGCCGCGGTGCGGTCGGCGCCCAAGCTGCCCAACATCGCCGGGCCCAACGTCGCGGCACCCGCGATTCGCCGGTTCGGCACGCCCGAGCAGATCGACCGTCTGCTGGTGCCGCTGCTGCGCGGCGACGAGTGGTGGGCGCTGGGCATGTCCGAGCCCGAAGCCGGATCCGATTTCGCCGCGCTGCGTACCCGCGCCGAGCGCGTCGGCCCCGGCAGCGACGTTTTCCGGGTCAACGGCAGGAAGATCTGGACCACCCAGGCGCACCTGTCCCGGTGGTGCATGCTCTATGCCCGCACTGATCCGGCCGCGCCCAAGCACCGCGGCATCTCCTGCCTCATCCTCGATCTGCAGTCACCCGGTGTGCGGATCGAGCCCATCCGGATGGCGTCGGTGTCCGATGAGACGTTCTGCGAGGTTCTGCTCGACGACGTCGAAGTGCCGGTGGCCAACCTGCTGGGTCCCTGCAACGGTGGATGGCACGTCGCTCTGGCCTCGCTGCACCACGAACGCCAGATGATCTGGATCATGAACTGGGTCGAGATCCAGCGGGGTCTCGCGTCCGTCCGAGACGCAGCACAACTGCACACGCTCGGGCACGACAGCGCTGACGTCCTCGCCGAGCTGGGCGCGCTGCTGGCCGACGCCGAAGCGCTGCGAGCCACCGGCTACCGAGCGCTGCACAACGAACTCGCCAACCAGCCCAGTCCGGAAGCCGACATCCTCAAACTGCTGGGCTCGGTGACACTGCAACGGGTTTGGGAGCTAAGCGCCGCCGCGGCCGGGCCACACGCGATCGGCGATCCGCACCTGCTGTTTGAACGACAAGACGCACTGGCTGCGACGATCTACGGCGGGACATCGGAGATCCAGCGCAACATCATCGCCGAGCGGCTGCTCGGACTGCCGAAGGGATGACCATGGATTACGACCTCGGCGCGGACGCCGCCGACCTCAGAAAACGCTTGCGCGCAATGATTTCCGCGCACATCCCGGAAGGCTTCCTGGGTGCCTGCACCGACGACCCGCGCGATCTGGCGACCACCGAATCGTTCTGCAAGCTGCTGGCTTCCGACGGTCTGCTGGCTCTGGCCTGGCCGAAAGAACACGGCGGCGGGGGCGGTTCGGTATGGCAACAGACCGTGCTGCGCGAGGAGATGTGGGCCCATCACGAGCCTCGCGGTGCGCAATACATGGGGATCAACTGGGTAGGGCCGGCGCTGATGCGCTACGGCACCCCGGAGCAGAAGAAGCGTCACCTGTCGGCCATCGCCGCCGGCGAGGTGATCTGGTGCCAGGGCTTCTCCGAGCCGGAGGCCGGAACAGATCTGGCGTCGCTGCGGACCCGGGCCGTACCCGACGGGCACGGCTGGCGCATCACCGGCCAGAAAGTCTGGACCTCCTACGCACAGATGGCATCGTGGTGTGTGGTGGCGGCGTGCACCGATCCGGAGGCGCCCAAGCCCAACCGGCTCACGCTGTTCCTCGTGCCCATGGATCGGCCGGGCATCACCGTGCGCCCGATCCGGTCGATGTTGGGGCCCCACCACCTCAACGAGGTGTTCTTCGACGAGGTGTTTGCCGAGGAGGTTCTCGGCGAGGTCGGCGGCGGTTGGCAGGTGATGCGGGAGGCGCTCGCGTTCGAGCGGGTCGGCATCGCCCGGTATGCCCGGTGCGAATCGCTGCTGGCGCGGATGCAGACCGACCTCGGCGACGACTGGGACGCCTTGCCCGAATCGATCCGCGCCCGCTGGGTGCGGGCCCTGGTTGACTTGCGGGTCGCTCGACTGCTGGCCTACCGGGCGGTGTCCTTGCAAGACGACCCGTCGGCCGGAGCGGCGGCCAGCGCCGCGCGCATCGCGACGACCACGTGCGACCAGCAGGTCGCCGAGCTGCTGTTCGACGTGCTGGGGCCGGCCGCCCTGGACAGTGGCTACGCGGCGCGCCTGCACGGAGCGGCCGAAGACCATTGGCGTTACGCTCAGGCCGCCACCGTCGCGTCGGGAACTATCGAGGTTCAGCGCATGCTCGTGGCCCGAGACGTCTTGGGTGAGCACCGATGAACACCGCCCTGCCCGAAGATATCGCCGAGTTCGCCGCCGTCGCCGCCCAGCGGTTCGCCGCCTTGGGCGGCCCCCGGGCGGCGCTGCGCGCCGAAACCGACGACGCCGTCCGCGATGAGGCAGGGCGCGCGCTGAACGACCTCGGTGCGTTCGACCTGCACGTGCGTTCCGGTGGCGAGGACCTGCTGGCCGCCGCGGTGCTGTGCCAGGCCGCGGGCGCCGCCGCGGTGCCCTACCCGCTCGTCGAGGAACTGCTGGCCATCGACGGCGCCCGACTGACCCTCATCGATCCCGCGGCGCCGCGCATCGACCACGGAGACCTGCCCGGCGCCTGGATCGCCGCGGACCTCGACGGCGCGCGCTACCACCCGCAGCCGTCGTCACGAACCGACGCCAAACTCGGGCCGTTTCTGGTTCCGGCCACCCTGCGCGGACCCGAGGGCAGGGTGCCCGCCGCCGACATCGACACCCACCTGGTGCTGGGGGCGTGGCGGATCCTGGGCGCCGTGCAGCGGTTACTGGACCTCGCCGCCGCGCACGTGCGCACCAGAATCCAGTTCGGCAAGCCGTTGGCCGACTTCCAGGCCGTCCGGTTCGCCATCGCCGACGCGGCGGTGTCGGTGCGCGGGCTTGACGAACTGGCCAAGTACACGACCTGGCGGCTCGACTGCGCACCGGCGCAGGTCCGCTCGGCGGACGCGCTGGTTCTGCGGCTCAAAGCCGCCGACACCGCCCGGCAGGTGTTGCGGATCGCGCACCAATTGCTGGGTGCCCTGGGTTTTTGCGACGAGTCCGACGTCAGCGTGCTCGACCGCCACACCCAGCCGCTGATCCGACTGCCGGTCAGCACCGAGGTGCTCGCGCTGCGGTTGCTGCCCGACGTGCGCAGCGGTCGACTGGAGACGCTGTTCTCGGTGCCGGAGCACGCGTGAGCGCCGGACCCCTGGCGACCGGAACTCCTCTCCGCCACGAGGGCGGCGTCCCGTTCGGGACGCAGTTGCACGAGCTCGCCGCCCGGCTCGGCGACCAACCGGCTCTGATCACCGTGGCCGCCGGCGGCGCTGCACGCTCGCTCAGCTTTGCCGACCTCGACGCGCGGGCCAATCAATGGGGACGCGCACTCGCCGCTGCCGGTGCGGAAACCGGTTCGCTTGTTGCGCTGGCGATCCCCAACTCCGAGCACCTGGTTTGCGCGGCGCTGGGATGCTGGAAAATCGGTGCGGTCCCGGTCCCGATGCGCTGGGATCTTCCCGAATGGGAGCGCTCGCGAGTGCTGCAGGTGATCCGGCCCGCCGTCCTGCTCGACGAACACCACCGGGCACGACTGGCCGCATCGGCCGCCGGCCAGCCCGCTGCCCCGCTGCCGGAAGCGGTGTCCCCCAACGTCAACGGTATCTGCAGCAGCGGATCGACCGGGCTGCCCAAAGTGATCCTCAACCTGGCACCCGCGTTGTGGACGCCGCTGTTGTCCACACCGTTTCTGGCTGCCTGGACACCGGTGGCCCAGCCGCAGACGATTCTGGTGCCCGGCCCGATGTATCACACCAATGGCTTTGCCACACTGGGCTACCTGTTGGGCGGCGACCGCTTGGTGATGCTCGAAAAATTCGACGCCGCAACTGTTGTCGAGGCGATCGAGCACTACCGGATCACCAACTTCACTGCCACACCGACAATGTTGGCCCGTATCGCCGCCGTGCCCGGCATCCACCGGCGCGATTTCTCCAGCGTGGTCTGGATCCTGCAGGGCGCCGCGGTGATGCCACCGGCGCTGTTGCACACATGGTTCGACCTGCTCAGCCCGCAGCAGGTGGTGATGGCCTACGGGATGACCGAGAACCTCGGGTTGACCGCGTTGCGCGGCGACGAATGGTTGGCCCATCCCGGCAGTGTCGGACGCGGCTTCCGGGACACCGAGATCCGTATTCTCGACCCGCACGGCAACCCGCTCGGGCCCGGGGAGCGCGGCGAGATCTATCTGCGATCGCCGATGAGCGCCGGATATCGCTATCTGGGTGGCGCGCCGCCGCTGCCGTCGACGCCCGACGGATTCCGGTCGGCCGGCGACATCGGTCACCTCGACGCCGACGGCTATCTCTACGTCGCCGACCGGCGTACTGACATGATCGTCACCGGCGGCGCCAACGTCTTTCCGGCAGAGGTGGAATCCGCACTGGCCGAGCACGACGGAATCGCCGACGTCGTCGTGATCGGACTCGCCGATCCGCAGTGGGGCCGCCGCGTCCACGCGGTGGTGCAACTCGCCGATCCCGGCCGGCCGCTGACCGAGCAGGAGGTGATCCGCTACGCCAAGACCCGGCTGGCCGGATACAAGGTCCCCAAGACGGTCGAGTTCGTCGACGAGATTCCTCGCACGGCGGCCACCAAGGTCAATCGCTCGGCGATGATCGAGGCCCGCGGCGGCTAAGCGTGCCGACCGCCTTGGATTCAAGCGGGATTCAAGCGGTCGCCGCCCTCACACCGGGTGGACTATCCCCCGGGGCAGTAATTGGTCGTCGCGATCTTGGTGAACTTGGCGGCCTTCTCCTGGGCAAAACCCGGATTTTGATCCGTCAGGTGCGAGACGAGGTCGTCGTCGGTCACGCCGCTGGCCTTCAACGAGCAGACCGTCTGTCCGGCGGTGACGGCCTGGCCCGAGTCCTGGTAGCGGATTCCCGCGTGGTCGAGATCGGCCAGGAAGGCCTGGTCGGGCACGGCTTGACCGGGGATGGCTTGGTCGAGGACGGCTTGGTCGTCGGCGTGGGCCGGAGCGGCCAGGGCAATTGCGGCGACCGTGACCGCCAGCACTTGTCGAGATCGCATGACCCGATCATCGCCGCCGTCACCCGACTTCACCCGGCAGGCAACTATCTTTTAATGGGAGGCAACAATCTTGTAACACACGCAACACGGCTTTGCCCGGGCCGATCGCCAGTCACTGTCGGTCACGACCGGGCCCGCAGCGCGGTAACCTCATTCTCTACCCGCACCCAGGACAGGAGAAGCGCCATGAGCGGCCCGGAACGCGAAGCCGAAGCAACGCGCGGTGAGCGTTTCATCAAGACCGCAGTCGAGATTTTGGGTGAGACCGGACGCACCGATTTCACCGTGCAAGAAGTCGTCGCCCGCTCCAAGACCTCGCTGCGGGCTTTCTACCAGCATTTTTCCAGCAAAGACGAATTGCTGCTGGCGCTGTTGGACCGGACGATGGCCCACACGGCGCGGACCTGGCGCGCCGAGACCACCGGCCTGGACAGCACAGCGGCGATGAAGTTGTTGATCGACCGGATCAGCGCCCACCCGCAATCGAGCACCCAGGACAGCCTCAATCGGGCGTTGAGCCTCTACAACCAGCACCTGGCCGAGACCCGCCCCCGCGACTACGCTCGGGTGCTCTCTCCGCTGCACCAGCTGATTCGCGACATCATCGCGCGCGGCATCACCGAGGGGTTGTTCGCGCCGGGACTCGATGTCGGGGCCGCCGCGGCGATCGTGACACAGACCGTGCTCGGCGCGGTGCGGCTGCACTGGCTGGGTGCGGAGCTGACCGGGGCGCCGATCGACGCCGCCCAGTTGTACGAGTTCTGCATCCGCGCGCTCGGTGCCGGCGACGACCGGACGGTGCCGGCAGCGACACTGGGTGAGCTGTTCGACCAGATTGGGCTGCGGGAGGCTGATCGCCCCGACGAATGCGCGATGGAGCTACCGGTCAGCCCTCAGGTCGTCAATACCGCAGGGGCCGTTCAGGGCGGGCTGATCGCGACGCTGGCCGACGTGGCCGGCGGGCGACTGGGGCTGAACTACCTGCCGGCCGGTTCCGCTCTGACGACCGCCGACCTGTTCGTGCGCTATCTGCGGCCGATCACCGCCGGGTCGGCGCGGGCAGTGGCCCGGGTGCTGCGAGCCGGCCGGCGGGCCATCGTCACGCAGGTGGACATCTTCCGCAGCGACGACGACGAACTGGCCGCGACCGCCACGGTGAACTTCGCCGTCGTGCAGCGCGGTGAGGACGGCCGGACGTGACTTCGTGATCGGCCTTCCACGGGGATCGACCCGGGTGGTAACGTCATTACCACACGCTCCGGAACCATCCACGACAAGAACTATCCCAGGACAAGGAGTCACCATGCCGTCCCGCACACTGTCCTTTCCGGTCTTCGACGCCGACAACCACATGTATGAGACCCAGGACGCGCTGACGAAGTTTCTGCCGGACAACCGCAAGCACGTGATCGACTACGTGCAGGTCCGGGGCCGCACCAAGATCGTGGTGCGCGGCCACATCAGCGACTACATCCCCAACCCGACGTTCGACGTGGTGGCCCGGCCCGGCGCGCAGGAGGAGTACTTCCGTCACGGCAGCGGGGGCAAGAGCTACCGCGAGATGATGGGCGAGCCGATGAAGGCGATCCCGGCGTTTCGCGAACCCGGCCCGCGGCTGGAGGTCATGGACGAGCTCGGCGTCGACTACGCGCTGATGTTCCCGACTCTGGCCAGCCTGGTCGAGGAGCGCATGAAAGACGACCCCGAGCTCATCCACGACGTCATCCACGCGCTCAACCAGTGGATGTACGAGACGTGGTCGTTCAACTATCAGGACCGCATCTTCGCCACCCCGGTCATCACCTTGCCGATCGTCGAGCGCGCCCTCGAGGAACTCGAGTGGTGTCTGGCGCGGGGCGCGCGCACGGTGCTGGTCCGGCCGGCTCCGGTGCCGGGCTACCGCGGCACCCGGTCCCCCGGACTCGAGGAGTTCGACCCGTTCTGGCAAGCCTGCGTCAAGGCCGGAATCCCGGTGTCGATGCACGCCTCGGACAGCGGCTACACCGAGTTCGCGAACGTGTGGGAACCCGGTTCGGAATTTCTGCCGTTCCGGCCGACCCCGTTCCGGATGCTGGTGATGGGCCACCGCCCGATCGAAGACACCTTGAGCGCATTGATCTGCCACGGAGCGCTGTCCCGCAACCCCGAGGTGCGGATCCTGTCGATCGAAAACGGCGCCGAATGGGTGCCGCACCTGTTCAAAGCGCTCAAGGGCGTCTACAAGAAGATGCCGAACGGTTTCAGCGAGGATCCCATCGAGACGTTCAAGCGCTGCATCTACGTCAGCCCGTTCTGGGAGGACAACTTCGTCGACATCGTGAAAATGGTGGGCTCCGACCGGGTGGTGTTCGGGTCGGACTGGCCGCACCCCGAAGGGCTGGCCGACCCACTCACCTTCGTCGACGAACTCGCCGGGCTCGACCAGCCAGATGTCGAGAAGATCATGGGCGGCAACATGATGGAGCTGATGAAGGTCGCCAAACCGGTTTCGGCCTGAGTGTTGCCGTAGCGCGGCCGGGATGAGTCCGGCCGCGCTGCGGTCTGCACGGCGAGCGGAGTGAAAGGTACAACATATGCCCGGCGTGCTCAGTGGCGTCCGCGTCGTCGAACTGGCGTCGTGGACCTACGTTCCGGCAGCGGGCGTGGTGCTCGCGGATTGGGGCGCCGACGTCATCAAGGTGGAAAGTGTCGGCACCGGCGACCCGGGACGGGCGCTCGTGGTCGGCGGGTTCACCCGGCAGGCAGCACGGGCCGACGCCGATTTCATGCTCGAGATCGGTAACCGCGGCAAACGGAGCATCGCAGTCGATCTCAAGACCGACACCGGTCGCCGGATCTTCGGCCGACTGCTGGCCGACGCCGATGTGCTGCTGACCAACTGGCTGCCCGCGGCACTGGAACGCGCCCGGCTCACCGTCGAGGACATCCGGGCGTTCAACCCGAACATCATCATCGCGCGGGGCACCGGGTTGGGGGTGCGGGGGCCCGACCGTGATCGGGGCGGATTCGACGCCGCGACCTACCTGGCGCGCGGCGGAGTGGCCTACACGCTGACCCCGCTGGGCACCGAACATCCTGCCGTGCAGGGCCCGGCGTTCGGCGACCTCCAGGCCGGAGTGACCCTGGCCGGCGGGGTGTGCGCGGCGCTGTTCCACCGGGAGCGCACCGGTGAGCCGACGGTCGTGGACTCCTCGCTGCTGGCCCAGGCGATGTGGAGCATCGCGCCGTCGATCTGCGTTGCCGATCTCTTCGACGTCGACGGCATCCCGGGGGCTCCCCCGGGGCTGGCGATCAATCCGGTGGTCAACAGATTCAAGACCAAAGACGGCCGGTGGATCCAGCTGGTATTTCTGCAACCGGACAAATACTGGGCCGGATTCTGCCGACGAATCGGATTGCCCGAGTTGGCGACCGACGAGCGTTTCGTGCCGGCCGCGAACCTGGTCGCCAACGCCGCCGAAGCCACCGCACTGCTCGCTGCCAGGTTTGCCGAGCACGACCTGGCGCACTGGCGTCGGGCCCTGGCCGACGAACCGGGGGTCTGGGCACCGCTGGCAACTCCGCGAGAAGTGCTGGCCGACCCGCAGGCCCGACCCAACGGCTACCTCGTCGCCAACGCCGACGACCACGGCGTCGAGTACCACATGGTGGCCGCCCCAGTACAGTTCGACCAGACACCGCCCGGCCCGGCCCGCGCACCCGAACACGGCCAGCACACCGAGGAGATCCTGCTGGAACTCGGTTTCGACTGGGACGAGATCGCCGCCGCCAAGGACAGCGGCGCCATCTTGTGACCGTCGACGTCAGCCGCGCCCGCGCCGCACCTGGCTGAACGGCACCCCGCGATCCGCGGCGTACTCGCGGGGAAAGTTCAGCACCCGCTCGCCGATCACGTTGCGGGCCATCTCGACGCTGCCGCCGCCCAAACAGATCGCCTGCCGGGTCAGATACCGCAGACCGGTCTCCAGGCCCTCGCCCGGTTCGCCGACGACCCCTGCTGTTCCGGTGATCGCCAGTCCGGTGTCCATGTCCAGCGTCATGGTCTCGGCGTGAAACAGCCGGATCAGCGTGCCGGCGGCCGGCGGCAACGTGCCGTCGCGCACGCTGTGATACACGTGGTCGACCAGCTGGTCGCTGACCGCGCGGTGCACCAGCACCCGACCGGCCATCTCGCGTACCCGCTCGTTGTCGGCCTGCCCGGTCTTGCGTGCCAGCGCCACATAGTCCACCGGCCTGGAGTGGCCGCCTTCGTTGCTGCCGCCGCTGGCGAATTCCGAGCCCTGACCCACCGCGCGGCGCTCGTGATACAGCTGCCGCGACGCCACCGCCCAGCCCTTGTTCACCTCACCGACCACCGCGTCATCACCGACGTCGACGCCGTCGAGGAACTCCTCACAGAATTCCGTCGACCCGTTGAGTTGAGTGATCCGCCGCAACGTGATTCCGGGATGAGCGATCGGCACCAAAAACATGGTCAGCCCCTCGTGCTTGGGCACATCCCAGTCGGTGCGGGCCAAACACAACCCGTAGTCAGCGGCAAATGCGCTGGAGCTCCACGTCTTTGCCCCATTGATCACCCAACGATCGCCGACCCGGTCGGCGCGCGTGATCACGCCGGCCAGATCCGACCCGCCGCTGGGCTCGGACAGCAGCTGCACCAGCACCTCGTCGCCGCGCAACGCGGCGCCGATGTGGCGCTTCTTCTGCTCCTCGCTCGCGGTGTCGAGCAGCGTCGCGCAGCAGATGGTGAACGTCGGCGTGTTGAGGATCAGCGGCATTTCGTAGCCGAGGCTCTCCTCGTCGAACGCCTTCTGGTATTGGTAATCCAGCCCCAGGCCACCGTACTCGCGGGGAAAACAGATTCCGGCGAATCCGCCTTCATAGAGCCGCTTTTGCAATTCGCGGGCCCGTTGCCAGCAGCGTTCGTCATCGCGGTACATCGGCGGCGGCGATGCCGGGTCGATGCGCGGCATGTTGTCGGCCAGCCACGCCCTGGCCCGGGCGCGGAACTCCTCGACAGACTCGCCGGCCATGTCCATCAGGCCGATCTCGCGGCTTCCGCGCCGGCGTACACCCGCAGGTTGTGCTCTTCGGGGGTGCCGAACATCGACCGGTACAGCACCACCCGCCGCAGGTACACGTGCAGGTCGTGTTCCCAGGTGACACCCAGGCCCCCGTGCATCTGCACGCAGCCCTGCACGATCTGACCTGCCATTTCTCCGACGTAGGACTTGGCGATACTGGCCGACAGGCCGGCATCCGGTGAGCGTGCGGCGATGTCGGCGACCGCGGCGGCCGTCGTCGCCCGGCACGCCTCCAACCACATCTTCATGTCGGCAAAGCGGTGCTTGAGCGCCTGGTAGGAGGCCAGCGGGCGGCCGAAGGTGTGCCGGTCCAGGGCCCACTGCACGGTGAAGTCGAACACGGTCTGCAGGATGCCGACGACTTCGGCGCACTGCAGCACCTGGGCGATGTGGCTTTGGCGATCGATGAGGGCGGCGGCTTCGGCGGCGCTGCCGACCGCCGCAGAGGCCGCCACTGCCACCCCGTCGAATTCCACCCGGGCGTAATGCTTGACCAGATCGATCGATCGCTGCGCCGTGATCCGCACCCCGGTGGCGTCCGTGGGCACCAGAAACTGGCGCAGGCCGTCGTCGCAGCGCGCCACCACCGACAGCACCTGGCTCTGTGCGCCCGCCTCCACCCGGTCCTTGACCCCGTCGATGCGGTAGCCCGAAGCGGTCGCGGTGGCCGTCACCGACGGCTCGTGCGGTTGCCAGCCCCGGCCCGGTTCGTAGACGGCCCACGATGCCACGATGTCACCGGAGATCAGCCCGGCAATCGTGTCGGCATGGACAGTGGGTTCGCTGCAGTCGACCAGTCCGGCAAGCACGGTGCTCACCGGATACAGCGGCCCGGGCGCGACGGTCTTGCCGAGCTGTTCGGCGACCAGCGCCAGATCGGCGACGCCGTTGCCTGAGACAGCGCCGCCGCCGAGCTCCTCGGGCACCAGCAAAGCGGTCCAGCCCAGCTCAGCGGCCCGTCGCCACCAACTTGGGTCGAAGGAGACACCGGCGGCGTGCAACTCGCGCACCCGGCTCAGCGGAACCTCTTTCTGCAGAAACGCTTCAGTGGTGGTGGTAAAGAGTATCTTTTCGGGGGAGTCGACGGCAGTCATAGGAACTAGCGCCTTCCTGGCCTTCCTTCGCCGCTCGGTCCCAGTCGGGGTTCACTGGTGCCACCGATGGTAGCAATGAGCAATACCGCAAGAGATACCGGAGTTCGATCGACAATGACGCCGATACAGGGTCGCCATGGCTGACGTCGACGACGACACCAACGACCACGCCGACGCCGCCATGACTCACGCCGAGGCGATGGCACTGGCCGAGCAGGCCGAGGCCGAGGCCGCCGCGGCCGAAGCGCTGGCCGCCGCGGCCCGGGCCCGGGCCCGGGCCATCCGACTGC
>NZ_VYIK01000079.1 GCF_008709575.1 Mycobacterium sp. | reverse complement strand
AATCACCAGACATCACGGATTAGAACCCGACGTCCCAGCTTGGTGGCGTAGAGCCCACCTTCTCCGGATCGCGGGTATTCCAGGCGTCTTCGGCAGCCTGAACCTTCTGCAGAGCGCTATCCAGGTCGAAGGGCGGCAACGGCGGGACCGGCTCGGACATCGGGTGTGCCTCCTGGGCGGAAACTGCCGTCGAGTGGGTGTCACTGACGGGAGATGACCTGCGGAAGATCTCTGCCAATTTATCGACGGTAGCGCGGGCGGGTCGGCGGCTGCGCGAACCGGACCGGGTTTCAGCCTGCGGTGAGGGCGGGTGGATACGCGGTCCGCAGCGCCCTGAGCCGGGGCAGCCGTCAGGAGAAATCGCCGAATGCCAACGCGAAACCGACCGCAGCGATCAGCGCGGCCACCCCATAGCCGATCATCGACCACCATCCGGGGTGCACGTAGGCGGTGACTGCGACGATCGCGATGGCGAGAAAGACCAGCAGCATTCCGTACAGCGGGGGATTAGCAGCATAGCGATTGCGGCTCAACGCTTCACCTCCTCGGCGGTGTCCATCACCCGGCGCCGCACCAGGTACCAGCCACCGATCAGCGTAGGGATGCCCGCGGCCACGGTCGAGCTGACCCAGGGGCCGCGGCGACTATCGAGCATCATCAGCACCAGCACGGCAGCCAGGAAAGCCAGCGTGAGATACCCGCTGTAGGGCGCCAGCGGCATCCGAAACCGGGGGCGCGGCGCGCCGCCGGCACGGGCTATCCGGTACAGCCGGATCTGACACGCGACGATCGTCGCCCAAGCCGCCATGACGCCCAAAGCGGCAATATTGAGCACGATTTCGAAGGCCTGTCCCGGTCGGACCGCGTTCAGCACAACCCCGAAAAGCCCGATCACACTGGTCAGCAGGATTCCCCCGTAGGGTACCCCGTTTTTCGACATGCGCGCGGTGAATCGGGGGCCGCTGCCACTCATCGCCAGCGAACGCAGAATGCGGCCGGTGGAATACAGGCCGGCATTCAGGCTGGAGAACGCCGCGGTGAGCACCACCGCGTTCATCAAGGTGCCGGCGCCGCCGAAGCCGACTTTGGAGAAGAACGTCACGAATGGGCTTTCGTGTGCTTTGTAGGCGGTGTAGGGCAGCAGCAGCGCCAGCAGCGCGACAGAACCGACATAGAAGATCGCGATGCGGGCCACCACCGAGTTGATGGCGCGGGGCATGACTTTTTCCGGCTCGGCCGTTTCGCCGGCCGCAGTCCCGACCAGCTCGACAGCGGCGTAGGAGAATACGACGCCGGAGGTGACGAGGACCAGTGGCAGCAGTCCGGTGGGCAGGAACCCGCCGTTGTCGGTCCACAGGCTCAACCCGGTTTCTCGACCCTCGATCGTGAAGCGGCCCGCCAGGTAGATGGTGCCGACGATGAGGAAAGTTATCAGCGCCATGACCTTGATCAGCGCGGCCCAGAATTCCAGCTCACCGAACACCCTCACCGAGATCAGGTTCATCGAGACCACCCCCAACAGGGCAATCAGCGCCAATGTCCACTGCGGGATCACGCGGAACGCCGGCCAATAGTGGAAATAGTTGGCGATCGCCGTGGTGTCCACGATGCCGGTCATCGACCAGTTCAGGAAATACAGCCATCCGGCGACGAACGCCGCTTTCTCCCCGTAGAACTCGCGCGCGTAGGAGACGAAGGAACCCGACGACGGGCGGTGCACTACCAGCTCGCCGAGCGCGCGCAGGATGAAAAACACAAAGCAGCCGCACACCCCGTAGACCAGGAACAGCCCTGGTCCGGCCGACTCCAGCCGACCGCCGGCCCCCAAGAACAGCCCCGTGCCGATCGCGCCGCCGATCGCGATCATCTGCAGCTGACGCGGTCGCAGATCGTGGTGGTAGCCCTGGTCCTCGCGGGTAAGGAAGTCCGGGACTGCCGTTCGCGCCGCCGACGGCGGGTTGCTGGACAGCGATGACATCGGATTCCTATCTGGTGGCTGGGCGCAAACGCCGCGACACGGGCCGACCCGATTACCGGGCCGCTGCAAAGGCTATCGGACCGCCTCACAGGTGCCGCGTGCGGCGCGCCTGCGACCCGAGAGCCTGTCGGCAGGTCGAAGCTGGCCGCTGGACCTGCACCGACCTTGCCGGCGAACGGCGCCGGGGATACCACGTGCCAGAGGTCTCACCCGCGACCGGTGTCAGTACTGTCAGGCCATGGCGCGAGTTCTTCGGACGCGGGTCTGTGTTGCGGGCGGAGGTCCCGCCGGGCTGGTTCACGCATTGCTGCTGGCCCGTGCCGGGATCCCGGTTGTTGTGTTGGAAAAGCACAACGACTTCTTGCGTGACTTCCGCGGTGACACCGTGCATCCGGCCACGCTGCGGATCATCCACGAGCTGGGGTTTATCGACGAGTTCCTGCGTCTGCCGCACACCAAGATCGATCGTGTCGCCTTTGACGCCGACGGTTCGCTGCGCACCTTCGGCAACTTCAGCGCCCTCAAATGGCTGGGCTTCAGCCAGCCCTATGTCGCGTTGATGCCGCAGTGGGATTTCCTCGACTTTCTCGCCGAAAAAGCCTCTGCCTATCCGGAATTCACCTTAATACGCAGTGCCGAGGTCACAGAGCTGATCTTCGACGGCGATCGGGTGGCCGGAGTGCGCACGCCTGAACTGGAAGTGCGGGCCGAGCTGGTGGTGGCCGCGGACGGGCGCACATCGGCGGTGCGGGCCGCGGCCGGCCTGCAGATCGCTGCGGCGCACTCTCCGATGGATGTGCTGTGGTTCCGGCTGAAATGGCGCCCCGGCGATCCCGAGGAGCCGTTCGCGGTGATCCGCAAGGGCTTCGTCATGGCCATGATCTACCGCGGTGACTACTGGCAGGTCGCGTATCTGGTGCCGAAGGGGGCGAATCCCCGGAACGGTTCACTCGAGGCGTTCAAGAAGCGTCTGGTGTCTGTGCGACCGCAGCTGCGTGAACAGCTTGATGACCTGCGTTCCTGGGATGACACCAGCCAGCTCGATGTGCGGGTGGACCGGGTTACGACTTGGTGGCGTCCGGGCGTGCTCTGCATCGGCGATGCCGCCCACGCCATGTCACCGGTCGGTGGCGTCGGCATCAACCTCGCTGTTGCCGATGCGGTCGCCGCCGCTAACATCCTTTGCCTCCCGCTGCGCCAAAGCCGTGTGACCAATCGCGATCTCGCCAAGGTACAGCGCCGGCGAGAGCTGCCCACCCGGATCATTCAGGCCGGTCAGGTGTTCATCCAACACGCCGCGATCGAGCCCTATTTGAGCGGTGACCTGTCCCCGTTTCGCATCCCCAAGGTCGTCGGCCGCGGCCCGCTGCAATTCATTCCGCCGATCGTCATCGGGCGCGGCTTCCGCCCCGAGCATGTCCGCACCCCGGACGTCCATGCCCCCCAGATCAAAAGTTGAACCTTGTGAGTCATGCCGCGCCAATTCGGTTGGAGATTAGTTTTTTTCGACTGTTCTCGCGGGCTGAGTGCCGCGTGTTTAGCAGAGGCCACCCTGGCAGTCCGGCACCGTCAGGAGGAAATCCCGGTGTTTCGTTACTGAACGACACGACTCTTCGTGCGATACTGGCCGCGTCACGACAGCCATCTCAGATTGGTAACCGACCAAAAGCGCTGTCTTGAAGCTCACCGTCTCCGGGAGGCAGCAATGGTGGCCTTGAAGCTGCTTTGGCCGATTCCCGGGATGCTGGCGAGCGTCGGCGCCGGCCTATTGACACTGAGCTCGATGATGGCGCCGGTCTTCGCGTATGGGGACGCACCAGACGGCACCGACCCCGCACCGGGGAGCATCGGGTTGGTGATGGGCGGCACCGGGGAGCCGATTCCCGGTTCCGCATACGTGGACGTAGTAAGTGCTGTCTACATCGAACCTAGGACCGCTTTTCCGGGGCAGCCTACTTTCCCGGGCACCACGTACCCCGGGACGTTGGCGAACGGCTTGGTCACGCCCGAGAACGCATATCCGCTCACCGGCGTCAACAGCTTGCCCCTCAGCACATCGGTGTCTGAGGGCGTCACGATTCTGAACAACTCCATCCAAGCCAATCTCGCCGACGGAGATACTTCCATCGTGTTCGGCAGCTCGCAGAGTTCGATCATCTCCTCGCTGGAAATGGAGGCGCTCGACCCGTCCGGCACGCCGAGTAGCTTGCCGGTGAACTTCGTGTTCATCGGTAGCGAAATGAATCCCAACGGCGGCCTCTTTGAGCGCTTCGTCGGCTTGGACGTCACGAGTTTGGGGATTCGCTTCTACGGCGCGTTCCCCACCGATGACTTCACCACCGTCAGTTACACGGCGGAATACGACGGCTTCGCCGATTTCCCGCGGTACCCGATCGATTTTCTGTCGGACCTGAACGGGTTTGCCGGATTTCTGTTTTTGCAGTATCCGGTCACGTCTGCGCAACTGGCTACGGCTATCGAATTGCCGACATCGGGCGTCACCGAAACCACCTACTACATGATCCCCACCACGAATCTGCCGCTGTTGGACCCGGTGCGCGACATCCCGATTATCGGGAACCCCATCGCCGATCTGCTGCAGCCGGACCTGACGTATCTGGTGAACCTGGGCTACGGCGACCCGCTCTACGGCTGGTCGACCAGCCCCGCCAATATACCCACCCCGTTCGGGCTGTTCCCGAGCCTCAGCGATATCCAGCAGCTCCCCGGGCTTCTGGTCAGCGGAGCCGAGCAGGGCATCGAGAACTTCGTCGGCGATTTCATCGGTACCGGACCGAACCCGGTGACGTTGTCGCTCGGCTCGCTGCTGGATCCCTCGTCGGCGACGACGGGTGCGACGAGCGCACTGGCTGAGCTGTCGACGGGATTGTCGGCTCTCGTCAGTGATCCCGCCTCGTCTCTCGCCGATTTGGTCAACACGCTTTCGAGTGTGGCTTCGGCCGCCTATGGCGTTCTGCTGCCGACGGTAGATATTGCCAATGCCCTGCTGACCAGTCTGCCCGCGTATGACGCCAGCCTCTTCGTGGACAACGTGGCGGCCGGTAACCTTCTTGACGCTGTCGGTTTGCCGATCGCGGCCGACGTGGGCGTGGGCACGTTTGCGGCCGGCATCGAATTCGATGCCGTCGCCAGTGCGGTCTCGACGATCATCGGCGACCTCGCGAGCCTCGCCCCTTAACGGCTGAGAGCCAATCTCTTTAAATGCCGGGTGCGCGCACGGCTCAGGTCAGAACATATTGCCCAAATTCAGTAGCAGAGAATCCAATACGCTTTGGAATAGTCCGCTGCTGGCGACCCCGTGTTCGATGGCGCCGATCCAAGCGTCAAGGTTATTGATGTTGTCGGAGATGTCGACATAGGTGAGGTCGCTGTTGGTCGACGTGGTCGCGTCAGCGATCTGCGCCGGCGTCAGCCCCAGGTACTCCACGTGCTGGACGAACAGGCGCACGATCGGATCCAGCAGCCCTCCGGCAGTGAAGTCCTGCTGGAAGTCGGCGACCCCGTCGGTGTCCAGCGTGTAGATCGTCGCCGGGTACAGATCGTCCGGCGTCACGTTGCCGAGCACCCCGTCAAGGTCGAGATTGGTGACAATGGAGTTCGCCAGGCTCGGGCCGAATGTCGCGTCCAGGGCGGGTTCCAGGTTGGGCCATATGCCGGTCGGGGCAGACGGATCGCCGATGAACACGAAGTGCAGATCGTCGCTGGGGATGCCGGCTGCTGCGAGTCGGCTCATTGCGATCGACTCGGCGGTGGCGCTCTGCGAGTACCCGAAGACCGTCAGCGGGTGCTCGGCGTTGAAAGCGCCCGGATCCGCGTTGAATTCGTTCTCCACGGCCAGCACGACGTCGGATGCGGCGGTGAGACTGCTCGGGCCCTGTTGGATCAGCTCGGGCGTGGTCAGGACCTGCAGCGGGGCGCTGCACGGGTTGGTCCCGACCATGTCGCACACCGTCGAGTAGGTCGCGCCATCGTCGAAACCCAAGGGGTGCAGATACAGGTCCTCGACAGCTTGCGCGAAAGCGGTCGACGGCGTGGGTTCGGTCGTTCCGCCGAGGATGATCGCTGTGTCGCTGCCGGCGAGCGGGTCGTCCGCCGACAGCAGAGTCACGTCGGCGCGGGCGGGTTGGTTGATCGGCGCGCCGGCCGCGGAAACGATCACGCCGACGGCGGTCACGCTCGCGAGCATCGCGTATGCCTTCACGCCCGCACTCCTTTGCTCGCATCGCTGATCGCCTCTTCTTACCTAAAGTTGCTCGTGGATTCAAGGAGTTCCTGCCGACCGGGAGATTCGGTCATGGGAGGACTACCTGCACTGGCAGGCTGCCGGCCGAGCAATCTCGTCGCCGCAGGCGAGGATCGGTGGCGGCACGCTCGGTCGTCAAGCTAGTATTCACCACGCAGCTGGTCTGCCAACGAGGCATGCGCGTCGGAGGCATCGAGCGGTGCGCGCTGCTGTTAGGCGCATCGTGAGAGGGAACCCGGTGTGAATCCGGGACTGTCCCGCAGCGGTATGCAGGAACGACCGCCGTCATCGGCACTGGTCCACAGCAGATGTCTGGGGCTGGGAAGCGACGGCCAGTAGGAGCACCGTTTTCGGTGTGTGCCTGTGAGTCCGAAGACCTGCCAGTTGCGCCGGGCGCGCCGCGTCCGGCAGCGCGTCGCCTCGCGGATTGGGCGGATCGCCGTTAGCGGGCGCCGGTTGATCGGTGCCTTGATCAGCTCTGGCGGCTAGACGTCTCGTCGGGCGGCGAGCATCCCGTCGTATGCCCAGGGGCGTCTAATGACTTCTCCACTGTTTGCCGCGGCCATGCTCGGCGCGACCATGCCATCGGCCCGAACCGGGAACTCGGACGAGCCGTCGAGAAATATCGGCCGGGCACACTCAGTCGCGCCCGATCGGTGCCCGTCACTGATTGCGGTAGGTCCGCGATGAGCGCGCCGATCTGGATGGCCTCGCCACCGGAGGTCCATTCGGCGTTGCTGAGCAGTGGTCCGGGGCCGGGTTCGTTGCTGGCGGCCGCGGGAGCATGGAGTGCGCTGAGCGCCGAATACGCGTCGGTGGCCGACGAACTGGAGGCAGTCCTGGTGTCGGTGCAGGCCGGGGCGTGGGACGGGCCCGGCGCGGAATCCTATGTCGCCGCGCATGCGCCGTATTTGGCGTGGCTCAGGCAGGCCAGCGCCGACAGCGCGGCGATGGCCGCACAGCACCATACCGCGGCCGGCGCCTACACCGCCGCGTTGGCGGCCATGCCCACACTGGGCGAATTGGCCGCCAACCACGCCACTCATGCGGCGCTGGTGGCAACCAACTTCTTTGGCATCAACACGGTACCGATCGCACTCAACGAAGCTGAGTATGCACAAATGTGGATTCAGGCCGCTACCGTGATGAGCACCTACCAGGGCGTGACCAGCGCGGCGGTGGCGGCGGCGCCGCAGACCATGCCCGCACCTGCGATCGTGAAATCCGATGCGGCAGCAGCTTCCCCGCACGCGAGCTCCGGACCGGATTCGATCTTCAATTTCTTCGCACAGCTTGACCGGCTCATCGATCAGATTCTCGGTCCCAAGCTCACCGGCCCGCCCTACTATGTGGGCGAACCATTTTACGACTTTGAAAGTCTTGCGAATCTACAGAGCATCATCGCCTACATTCTCAGCCCACCAGCGAATTTCACCACCGGGCAACCATTGAACCTCCTTGGGGCAACCAAATCCCTACTGTCCTTGCCCGGCATCTACTGGTCCGGGTACGAAGGGGTGATGGCGGCGATCGGGAATAACACGCCGCTGTTGATTTTCGCCTCAGGGGTCTATGCGCTCGAGGTCTTCTTCGACTGGAGTACCCAGCTGCTGCAGTATCTGTACTTCGTGGCCACGACGACGCCGGCGCTGCCGATGGCTGCGGCGCTTCCGGTGCTGGTCGCGCCCACGGGTGCTGTCGGCGGCTTCGCGGTTTTGTCGGGGCTGGCCGGCCTGGCTCATACTGCCGCGGTGCCGCTGCCACCGCTTGCGGCGTTCACCCCGGCTTTGAGCGCGCCCCTGCTCCCGTTTGTGAGCACCGCGTCGGTCGCTGTCCCGGCGCCAACTCCTCCCGCGCCCGCGCCTTCCGCGACCCTCACGCCGGGCGGACCCGCAGCCGCACCACCACCAGCGGACCCAGGGCCGTTTCCCTACCTGGTGGGTGATCTCAGCATGCGTTCGCAGACAGCAGGGGGCGCCGGGGCCAAGAAAAAGGCGCCGGAGCCCGAGGCCGCCACAGCCCCGGCAGCCGCAGCGGCGACTCACGAGAAGGCCCCAGCGCGCCGACACCGGCGAGCCAGGGTGAGCCAACTCGGCCGCGGCTATGAATACCTGGATCCGGATCCGGAGCCGAGCGTCACAGTCTTAGATCACGGTGCGGGACCATTTGGTGTTTCCGGTGCCCGGCCTACCCAGTCCACCACCGCCGCAGCGGGATTGGCCACACTGCCGGCCGACGACTTCGGCAGCGGCCCGAGAACGCCCATGATGCCCAGCAACCGGGGGCGAGACCTGGACCAGGGCGAGCGACGTTGATCAGCCGTGGCTGTCGGTTCCGGGCACAGCCCGCGTGGCGGGCTGTCGCCCTGATAGCCGTACTCCGGCTAGCTTTGCGGTGATCAGCCCCGACGGTGGCGTTCGGCCGCCTCGCGGTCGTAGTCAGCCTTGGTGTAGGTCTTAGCGGCCTGCCGATAGCGTTCGGCGTCCTGGAAGGCCAGATCCAGATCGGTATCGGTCTCTGATTCGCGCAGTTGGTTGAAAAGCCCGATGTCCATTGCGTAGATGCCCGGGATCGGCTCCTGCAGGTGGCGGGCGCACACGGCCTCGTACTCGGCGTACCACCCGGGCCGCCCGATGGAGGCCTCCTGCAGTCGGCGTAGCGCCTCGTCTTCGCTCGGCGCACTCACCGTCCAGTCGCGGCCCGGGTGCCAGGCGACCCACTGGTCACCACGTTGCTCGACCTGGGCAACGCTCAGGAAGGCCCACCGCGAAAACGGCCCGGTCGGGCTGTCGTAGTCAGGCGGCCGGTAGTTGTGCGGCTCGGTCATGGCTGCCTGGCGAATCTCACGGCGTGACGCTAAGGTCGCGCGGACTCCACCAACTACGGTTTCGACGTGCGTCCATAAACCACTCCCAGCACATGAATCCGCCCCCGGCGGTGTAGGGCTCGCAGACGATCACTCCACTGGAGGCATCCGGCGGTATCTGGTTGTCGACGGGCTGGACGTCAGTACCGGACCCGGCGAAGCTCAGCTGCCCGAATCCGGCGGTGGCGGTTTTCAACTGGGCGCTCAGTTCGGTGTCGGCTGCGACCAGGGCGCCCACCCGGTGGCGGATGTAGCCTGCGTGGGCCTGCGCCCGGGCCATCCGCTCGATCTGCTGCTCGCGGCTGGAAGCCGGGCGGGCGTCGGTGACGCTGTAGTCCTCGCCGACGGCGAACCCGTCACGCTCGGCGTCGCTGATCGCTTCCAGCGCCAGAGCGGTGCCGGCAATCAGCCGGTCCTGGCCCAGCCGGGCGATCATCGCGGCCTGCGACCAGGCCGACGCCCGGGTGCGCACCGCGACCAGGTCGGTGGCGGCATGCTCGGCCGCCGCGGTGCCGGCCGCGCCCTGCCAGTCGATGCCGCCGGGGGCGGGCACCGCGCTCGCCAGTTCGCCGAACACCGATTCCGCTGTCGCGCCGAGGCGCTCCCACCACTGGGCGGCGTGTCCCAAGTGGGTGAAGCTGGCCATGCGCAGCTGCGAGCGGGTCGGCAACCCCGGCCGCATCAGGACACCAGCCCGTGCAGTGCGCGCACCGAGGCGTCCTCGTGAGCGGTGTAGGCCGCCGCCGCGCTGTTGAACCCGGCGGCTGAGGCGCCCATCCGTGCGGTCATCACCGCCAGGTCGGTGCGCGAGGCCACACAGGCGGCGTTGACCACGCCGGCGTTGGCCTGCCACGTTGCGGGCGCCAGCGGCTCAGCAGCAGCGGCGGCCGACAAGTGGCTTGCCAATGCCTGGGTGTGCGCGGCCAGCCGGTGCAGCCCCGAGGTCGACACCACGAGCATTATCGCCCCGCCTTCAGCCCGGCCGTGCCGCTATCGGGCACGATCGCCATCGTTGCTTCGTGGTCGTTACGTGTCCCCGAAGCTCTCTCATGTGACCGGGCTGTCGCACCGATCAGACCACTTAGCCTCCCATTGGCGCGGCCGCCGGTTGGCGTCACCATCCAGCCGTTTGTCTGATCGATGCTGCCGTCGACATGGCTGATCCCGATTCCGGGCATCATGGCAGCCACCGCTGCTCCACTGCCCAGACTGGCTCCCACGCCCAGCGGGGGACACGACAACTCGACATAGGCCGACATTCCTTCTTGCCTTCTTGTAGACGGCTTCGTGATTGTCACGCACCGCCCCGTGCCTGACAAGTCAGGGCACACGCCGCCGGCTTTTCCGATTGTGAGCGCGGTCAACAGCCCGGTGTCGGGATGTTCATCGCGCAGTGGTGGTTGCGGCTTATGGCGGCCGTCTTGATGCTTGCCCCAGTGCTGGCCGACCCGCCTGCCGCCGCGGAGGACAAGCTTGCGTTCGGCGGTGGGGCCGGCATCATCGTCGACGGCAGCTATTGCACCCTGACCACCATCGGCCACGACCGCGCGGGTGAGCTGGTCGGGTTCATCGCCGCCCACTGCGGCGGACCCGGCGCCCAGGTCGTCGCTGAGGGCGCCGAAGACCGCGGCCCCCTCGGCACCGTCGTAGCCGCGAGCAACGAACGCTTGGACTACGCGGTGATCAAATTCGACCCGGCCAAGGTGACCCCGATACCCAACTTCGACGGCTTCATCATCAACGGCATCGGCCCCGGCAACGACGAGTGGCACCAGCCAGCGCGCAAACTCGGCGCCGCCACCGGTTACATCTGCACCCGCATAATGTCTTTCCCGGTCCGGGTGCGGGTATGAACTTTTCAGGGCTCTTTCAGCCTGGCGATGACGGCGGCCCGGTCACCTCCGATGACCTGCTGATCGCGATGATCCACAACGGCTGGGTGATCCCCGGCTGGCCGGGCAATGCCGATATTCCAGTTACGAATTTGATTAAGTTCAGCGCGATCCTCGATGACGTCAACAGCAACGGCGGCCCGGGTGCCGGGTTCACCCCGGTCCCGGCCTGAGACCGCCGCCCGGGATGGAACGGGCACAGATGATCAGCGGACACGCACCTCGACGTTGTGGCCGCGGGAGCGCGCCAGTCGCGTGTCCCGGGTCAGGATCGGGCACTCCAGCGCCTCGGCGAGCGCCACGTAGGCCGCGTCGTAGGCGCTGAGATTGTTGCGAAGGGTGAATGCGCGCAGACGAAGGGCTGCGCTGCTGGACCACCGCCGGATGGGCAGGGCATCGAAGTCGGTCAAGGCGTCGTGCGCCCTGGCCGTGCTGAGCTGCCCGCCCAGGGTCAACCCGCGCAGGGCGGAGACGACTTCGAAGTCCAACAGCGTCGGGGCATGTAGCTCCTCGTCGGCGAGGTCGGCGCGTAGCTCTTCGGCGCCCTCGAAACCGGTGAGCGCGTCGACAAGCGCCGCGCAATCGACGACGATCACCCGCGGTGGCGAGCCAACTGCTCGTCTCGCTGCTCTCGAGCGACGTCGACGACCTGGGCTGCCGACCCGCTGGCACGCTCGGCGCGTTGCGCGGCACGCTGAAGGACTTCGGCGACCGTGGGGCGGCTGACCTCCCGGTCGATCAGCTCGAGCAGGTAGGCGTTGAGCGACTGGCCGCGGGCGGCCGCCCGCGCTTTGAGTTCCCGCCGGGCTGCGTCGGGGACGTTGCGGATCTGCAGCAATGAGCTCATGCATCCATGATATCTCAAAATACATATAGATTGTATTTAAGTCCGGTAGCGAGCCTCTCATCCATGACCTGCGTGCCGATCCGTCAGTTCGGAGATGATGAGATCGACGGGCGGAAGGCGATGGTGCCGGCGCGGGCGAGTTGACACTGCGCATCGAGGGCGCGCCGCTCGACCGCGGTGTCGATGTGCAGCATCGGCAATGCCGTCAGCTCGTTCAGCAGTTCGTCGCGAGTGCAGCAGCGCACTGGGGCCGGACCCGGGCAGTTTGCGCGCCATGGTGATCGCACTCGGGGATCCTCCTTCTTATCCGGGATCAGAAGGTGCCCCGCGGCAGCTCCCGGGCGATCAGCCCCGACGGTGGTCGCGCTCGGCCGCCTCGCGGTCGTAGTCGGCCTTGGTGTAGGTCTGGCCTAATGCGCGGCGGCGCTCGGCCTCCTCGAAAGCGCGCTCTGTTTCGGCGACGCCCTTGTGTTGCCGCAGATACCGGAACAGTTCGGTGTCGAGTGCGTAGACGCCCAGGATCGGCTGGGCAAGATGGCGCTCCAGGATGTCGAGCGGGGTGCCGGTTGCATCCTCCCCAGCATTGCGCCGCCGAGTGATCTCTTCGCCGAGCTTGTCATCGAGCGCCTTTTTGGTATCAGCCGTGACATACCAGTCGGCTTCGGGGTATTGGGCTCGCCACGTTCCGTCGTCTTGCTGGGTGATCTGAGGTCGGATGTGTAGGGCATATTTCTCGTATACGGATTTGTCGACCTCGGGGGAATTCATGTGCATGCCTCCTCAATTCAGTCCGGCCGCATACCGCTGAAGTCCACCGGACTGACCCACCGGAAAACGCCGTAGCCGGGTAGGACCTCCACGCACAGGAAGTTCTGGGAACTGAACTCCGTGCACAAAACCGGACCCTCGGGCAGCGGGGGTCCCGGCAGTGTTGGCGGCGACTCGGCGAAGCTCAGCTGCCCGAATCCGGCGGTGGCGGTTTTCAACTGGGCGCTCAGTTCGGTGTCGGCTGCGACCAGGGCGGCCACCCGGTGGCGGATGTAGCCTGCGTGGGCCTGCGCCCGGGCCATCCGCTCGATCTGCTGCTGGCGGCTGGAAGCCGGGCGGGCGTCGGTGACGCTGTAGTCCTCGCCGACGGCGAACCCGTCACGCTCGGCGTCGCTGATCGCTTCCAGCGCCAGAGCGGTGCCGGCAATCAGCCGGTCCTGGCCCAGCCGGGCGATCATCGCGGCCTGCGACCAGGCCGACGCCCGGGTGCGCACCGCGACCAGGTCGGTGGCGGCATGCTCGGCCGCCGCGGTGCCGGCCGCGCCCTGCCAGTCGATGCCGCCGGGGGCGGGCACCGCGCTCGCCAGTTCGCCGAACACCGATTCCGCTGTCGCGCCGAGGCGCTCCCACCACTGGGCGGCGTGTCCCAAGTGGGTGAAGCTGGCCATGCGCAGCTGCGAGCGGGTCGGCAACCCCGGCCGCATCAGGACACCAGCCCGTGCAGTGCGCGCACCGAGGCGTCCTCGTGAGCGGTGTAGGCCGCCGCCGCGCTGTTGAACCCGGCGGCTGAGGCGCCCATCCGTGCGGTCATCACCGCCAGGTCGGTGCGCGAGGCCACACAGGCGGCGTTGACCACGCCGGCGTTGGCCTGCCACGTTGCGGGCGCCAGCGGCTCAGCAGCAGCGGCGGCCGACAAGTGGCTTGCCAATGCCTGGGTGTGCGCGGCCAGCCGGTGCAGCCCCGAGGTCGACACCACGAGCATTATCGCCCCGCCTTCAGCCCGGCCGTGCCGCTATCGGGCACGATCGCCATCGTTGCTTCGTGGTCGTTACGTGTCCCCGAAGCTCTCTCATGTGAGCGGGCTGTCGCA
>NZ_VYIK01000078.1 GCF_008709575.1 Mycobacterium sp. | reverse complement strand
AAACTAGCTGAGGCACCACCACCGGCCACGCGCTCAAAGTACGTGAGGCACGTTGAATAGTCCCCGGCGGGCTGCGACACCCGCTACGCTCACGGCTAGACCCGACTGACCGTCCGGTGCCGGGCTTGACCGACGGCACTGAGATGGCATTGAGATGGCACCGCGACGGCACTGAGATGGCACCGCGACGGCACCGAGGCCGCAAGGAGAGGCGGATGGACAGCTTGGCCGGCATCGACGTTCTGGCCCGTTCGACCACCCTGACCGCTGTCGGGCCGGTCGCCTACATCATCATCGGCGGCATCGCCGGCTGGATCGCCGGCAAAATCGTCCGGGGCAGCGGGGCCGGCATCCTGATGAATATCGGGATCGGCGTCATCGGGGCATTGATCGGCGGCTTTTTGCTCAGCTTCGTCGTCGACACCGCGGCCGGCGGCTGGTGGTTTACCTTGTTCGCCGCGGTCCTGGGTTCGGTGCTTTTATTGTGGATTGTCGGCCTGATACGGAGGTCGTAGGAGGCCACAGTGCGGTTGCCCCGGCTGAGCGGATCAGGGCGATCGGCAGATGCGTCCGCCCTCTCCGGGCGCTGGATATCCGAATCTGCATCCCGGGCATCGTGGCTGCAGAATGTGATGTCGTTGCCCTCCCCGCAGGATGAACCCGACCCGGTTGGGGTGGCGACGGACCCGCGTGAACGGGTACCGACCCATGCTGCTCCCGGTCCGATCCGGGCTGTGATTTATACCCCTAGGGGTACTACACTCGGCTTTGAGCCACATCGACTGTGTGGCCAGATCTGACGAAGGAGGCCCAAATGGCACGAATCGTCGTCCTCGGTGCCGGCATCGCGGGTCACACCGCGGCCTTGCACCTGCGCCGGTGGCTGTCGAAGAATCACGAGATCGCGGTGGTGTCGCCCAATGCGGACTGGAACTGGATCCCGTCGAACATCTGGGTCGGTGTCGGCCGGATGGCGCCGAGGAAGGTCCTCATTCCGCTCAAGCCGATCTACGACCGCAAAGGGATCGTGTTCCACCAGGCGCGGGCCACGGCAATCCGCCCGGAAGGCACCCGTGAGGAGCCGTCGCCGTCGGTGGATTTCACCTACACCGACGAGGAGCACCACGGCCAGACCGGCAACTTGACCTATGACTACCTGATCAACGCCACCGGCCCGAAGCTGAATTTCGCGGCCACACCCGGACTCGGACCGGACGGCCACTCTTATTCGGTGTGCACCGCCGAGCATGCCGCCGAGACGGCCAAGGCGTTGCAGCGAGTCATCGCCAAACTGAAGACTGGCGAAAAGCAGCGCCTGGTCATCGGCGTCGGACACGGCACGTGCACGTGCGAGGGCGCGGCGTTCGAATACACGTTCAATGTGGAGCACACGCTGCGCATGGCCGGCGTGCGGGACCTCGCCGAGATCTACTACCTCACCAATGAGTACGAGCTGGGCGACTTCGGCGTCGACGGCATGCAGTTCGAGGATAAAGGCTTCCTGCAGTCCAGCCGGATGTGGACCGAGTCGCTGTTTCGTGAGCGCGGCGTCAAGGCGATCACGCAGGCCGCCGTGCGCGAGGTCATGGACGGCAAGCTGCGCTACGAGCAACTCGACGGCAAGGAGCGTGACCTCGACTTCGACTTCGCGATGCTGCTGCCCCCGTTCAGAGGCGTCGACCTCGCCGCCTACGACAAGGACGGCAACGACATCACCTCTGTGCTCTTCGCGCCGTCGGGCTTTCTCAAGGTCGACGCCGACTACTCGGGCAAGCCGTACGAGGAGTGGTCGGCCGACGATTGGCCGCACACCTACGAGTCGCCGGCCTACCCGAACATCTTCGCGCCGGGCATCGCGTTCGCGCCTCCGCACCCGATCTCCAAACCGCGCAAGAGCGTCAACGGAACGGTGATCACCCCCAGCCCGCCGCGCACCGGCATGCCGTCGGGCGTCATGGCAAAAACGGTCGCCGAGACCATCCGGGACCGCATCAAAAACCCCGAAGCCGCCGCGCACCGCGCCTCGATGGCCACCATGGGCGCGGCCTGCGTGGCCTCGGCCGGCACCGGTTTGCGCCAGGGCTCGGCCGCGTCGATGACGATGTTCCCGGTGGTTCCCGACCCGGTTAAATATCCGCAGACCGGTCGTGACATCTCCGGCACGTTCGGCGAACTCGGCCTGGCCGGCCACTGGATCAAGCTGATGCTGCACTACATGTTCATCTACAAGGCCAAGGCCAAACCGTTCTGGTGGCTGATTCCGGAGTGAAAGGCGCGCCCGTGGACGACAACACCACCGACTTCGAGGCGAACAACCAAATCGCGGAAAGCATCGCCTACGCTCCTTTGCCCACCCGCACCACACTGCGGATGCGCCAGAATCTGCTCGTGCAGTTCTGGAGGTTCGCTCGCATCAACCTCAAAATGATGCGGATCGTCCTGAGCGGACACCACTGACGCCCACCGCGATGCGGGCATGGCAGGTGCGCCGACCCGGCCCGATGAACACCGGACCGCTGGAATGGGTCACCACCGAAGTGCCACATCCGGCGCCCGACGAGCTCCTGGTAGCGGTGCACGCCTGCGGGGTCTGCCGCACCGATCTGCACGTCGCCGAGGGTGATCTTCCCGTGCACCGCGACCGGGTGATACCCGGGCACGAGGTGGTAGGCGAGGTCATCGAGGTGGGCTCAGCGGTGGGCTCAGCGGTGGGCTCAGCGGTGGGCTCAGCGGTGGGCTCAGCGGCCGCCGCCGATTTCGCTGTGGGAGACCGCGTTGGCATCGCCTGGCTGCGGCACACATGCGGGACGTGCAAGTACTGCCGCCGGGGCGCTGAGAACTTGTGCCCGGAATCACGTTACACCGGTTGGGATGCCGACGGCGGGTACGCCGAATTTGCCACTGTTCCGGCAGCTTTCGCTCACCATCTGCCGACCGGCTACAGCGACAGCGAGTTGGCGCCGCTGCTGTGCGCCGGCATTATCGGCTACCGCGCCCTGCTGCGCGCCCAGCTGCCGCCCGGGGGGCGGTTGGGTCTGTACGGCTTTGGCGGCAGCGCACACATCACCGCCCAGGTTGCGCTGGCGCAGGGCGCGGAGCTGCACGTGATGACCCGGGGCGACAAAGCCCGGGCATTGGCGCTGGAACTGGGTGCCGCGTCAGTTCAGGGCGCCGCCGATCCGCCACCGGTGCCGCTGGACGCCGCGATTCTGTTCGCCCCGGTCGGCGAGCTGGTGCTGCCGGCGCTGGCAGCGCTGGACCGGGGCGGCACACTGGCCATCGCCGGCATCCACCTCAGCGATATACCGGCCCTGAACTACCAGCGCCACCTGTTCCAGGAGCGGCAAATCAGGTCGGTAACGTCGAACACCCGCGCCGATGCGCGGGCCTTCCTCGACTTCGCCGGGCAGCACCACATCAAGGTGACCACACCGGAATATCCGCTGGCGCAAGCTGACCGGGCACTGTCCGATCTCAGCGAGGGCCGCATCGCCGGCGCCGCCGTGCTGCTGGTGTGAACCGGTTCAGGACAGCTGCCACGCCAGCGCGGCGGCCAGCGCGCCCATGCCGTTGAGCGACCAGTGCAGCGCGATCGGGGCGATGAGGCTGCCGCTGCGCCGACGCAGCCAGCTCAAGACGAATCCGGCCGTCCCGGTTGCGAGCACCGCCAGCGTCACACCGATCAGCATGCCGACCACCCCGCCGCCGAACAGCCGGGTGAAACCGACATTGCTGCCGGTCAAACTCAACGACGCGGCGATGTGCCACAGCCCGAACAGCAGTGAGCCCGCCACCGCGGCACCGCGGAAGCCCCAGGCCCGGCTCAGCGCACCGTGCAATACGCCGCGAAAGACCAACTCCTCGGGGATCGCGGTCTGCAGCGGGATGACGATCACCGCGGCGAGCAGCGCCCCGGAGATCGTCGCGTAATGGTTGTTCATGAACATCGGCCGCGTGAGAGGCAGCACCGCACCGGCGGCGATCACCGCTGCCGCGACGGTCACCGCGGCCAGTGCGTAAGCCACCCCGGATTTCCAGTGCTCCCGGCCCAGCCCCAGCTCCGCCCAGCCGACACCGTTGGCGCGCAACAAGATCATCAAACCGACGGCCACAGCCGGAACCGTGGCAGCGCCGGCCCATGGTGTCGTGAAATGCGCGATCAGGTTCGTAGCCGCCAACACCGCCACGACCACGCCGATGTCGAGGTAGATCCGGAACCGGTGCAACACCGAAAGCTGGCTCAGCAGCGGGTCGGATTCAGCGGCGACCCCGCCCACAACACCGGACATCTCACCAGGTTACGTGCAGGCCGGGCGACGCCGTGACCCGTGCCGCCAACACCAGGCCGATGCGGGCAAGCAGGCCCAGTACGCTGTGGCCATGGTCGATAGCGCAGGGCTACTGGCGTCGCTGCGGGTGCTGGACCTGTCCGGCGCCGAAGGCGATCCGGTGAGTCGCCTGATGGCCGATCTGGGTGCCGACGTTCTCAAGGTCGAACCTCCCGGCGGCAGCCCGGCGCGTACCCAGGCCCCGATGCTGGCCGCAACGAGCCTGCCGTTTGCGCTGCACAACGCGAACAAGCGCAGCACGGTGCTGGACCCATCCGACCGGGCCGACCGCGCCCGCCTCGGTGAACTGGCCGGCAGCGCCGACATCCTCGTCGACAGCGGCATGCCCGGCCAGTGCGCCGCCTACGGCATCACCAGCCAAGAATTGGCCGACCGGCATCCTCAGCTGGTGGTGCTGTCGGTCACCGATTTCGGCACTGACGGGCCGCGCTCGTGCTGGCGGGCCACCGACCCGGTGTTCTACGCGCTGTCGGGGGCACTGTCTCGCTCCGGACCGACCACCGGGACGCCGGTGTTGCCGCCCGACGGCATCGCCTCGGCCACCGCCGCGGTGCAAGCAGCCTGGTGCGCCCTCGTCGCCTACTATCACCGGTTACGGTGCGGTATCGGCGATTACATCGACTTTTCCCGATTCGATGCGGTTGTGATGGCGCTCGACCCGGCATTCGGTGCGCATGGCCAGGCGGCTGCCGGCATCCGCAGCCCCGATCGGTGGCGGGGACGACCGAAAAATCAGGACGCCTACCCGATCTACCGCTGCAGCGACGGGTACGTCCGGCTGTGCGTGATGTCACCGCGGCAGTGGCGCGGCCTGCGCCATTGGCTCGGGGAGCCGCCGGAATTCCAAGACCCGCGCTACGACGTGATCGCGGAACGGTTCGCCGCCTGGCCGCGGATCAGTGTGCTGATCGAGGAGTTGTTTGCTCTGCAGAGCATGGAAGCGCTGGTGGCGACCGGGCAAGCCCATGGGGTCCCGATCGCCGCTGTGTTGTCCCCGCCGCAGATCCTGGCCTCCGAGCACTTCCGGTCGGTGGGCGCGGTTGCCGACGCCGAACTCGCGCCGGGGATGACCACCACCGTGCCGGTCGGTTATTTCCGCGTCGACGGGGCACGTTCGGGTTTCCGGATGGCGGCACCGCCCGCCGGGCGTGACGACGCTTGCTGGTCAGCCGGGCCCGCGATCATCTCGGCGCCCCCCGGGGGGCGCCGACCGTTCGACGGGCTGCGAATCGTCGATCTCGGCGTCATTGTCGCCGGCGGGGAATGCAGCCGGTTATTCGGTGATCTCGGTGCCGAGGTCATCAAAGTCGAAAGCCTCGACTATCCCGACGGTTTGCGGCAGGCTCGCGTCGGCGAGGCGATGAGTGAATCGTTCGCCTGGACGCACCGCAACAATCTCGGTTTCGGAGTGGATCTGCGCAACCCGCAGGGCAACCGGATTTTCGGCCGCCTGATCGCCGAAGCGGATGCGGTATTCGCCAATTTCAAACCGGGAACCCTTGCTGCACTTGGCTTTCCATATGAAGTGCTGCACAGCATCAACCCGCGGATTGTGCTCGCTGAGAGCAGCGCATTCGGCGACTCCGGACCGTGGAGCGCCCGGCTGGGCTATGGCCCGTTGGTGCGCGCCACGACGGGGGTCACCAAGCTGTGGACCTCCGAGGAAGCCGCAGCCGACGCCAGGCGGCACCCGTTCTACGACGCGACGACGGTCTTCCCGGATCACGTGATCGGACGGATCACCGCGATCGGCGCGCTGGCGGCACTGATCCACCGCGACCGCACCGGCGGGGGAGCCCGGGTCCATGTCTCTCAGGCCGAGGCCGTCGTGAACCAGCTCGACACCCGCTACGTCGCCGAGGCAGCGCGGGACGCCGGTCACGCCGTGCGCGCCGACACCGCCGTGCACGCCGTCTGCCCGTGCGCCGGTGACGACGAGTGGTGTGTCATCTCGATCCGATCAGATGCCGATTGGCAAACCGCGACAACCATTTTCGGTTTTCCCAAGCTGGCTGCCGACTCGCGGTTCGCCACTGGCGAAGCGCGCATCGCCCACCACCGGGAGCTGGTGGCGGCGGTGGCGGAGTGGACCCGCACTCGCGCACCGATGCAGGTCGCCCGGGCGCTGCAGGCAGCAGGAGTGCCGGCCGGGCAAATGAACCGCCCGCCCGACATTCTCGAAGACCCGCAACTGCGCCGGCGCAAGCTGTTTTCCGCCATGACTCATCCCCTGATCGACCATCCGCTGCCGGCCGAAACCGGTCCGGCGCCGTTTCGGCACATCCCGCCGGCTCCGCAACGGCCCGCGCCGCTGCCCGGCCAAGACACGCGCGAGATCTGCCGCAAGGTGCTGCAGATCAGCACCGAGGAAACCGAACGACTGATCGACGACGGGGTGCTTTTTGCCTCGCATCCTCAGTTCTGAAAGGTGCAGCTATGCCCGTCGACCCACGGACCCCGGTGCTGATCGGCTACGGCCAGGTCAACCAGCGAGAGACCGGCCCGGGCACTGAACCCGTGGACCTGATGGCCGCGGCCGCTCGGGAAGCCGCCGAGGCGCGGGTGCTGGCCGCGGTCGACTCAATCCGGGTGGTGAACCTGTTCTCGGCGCACTATCGCGATCCCGGTCTGCTGCTGGGCCAGCGCATCGGCGCCGTGCAGTTCAACACCGGCTACAGCGGTGTGGGTGGCAACGTGCCCCAAACGCTGGTGAACCGGGCCTGCCTGGACATCCAACACGGCCGAGCTGACGTGGTGCTGATCGCCGGAGCGGAAACCTGGCGCACCAGAATGCAGTTGCGCGCGCAGGGCCGCAAACTCGAATGGACCCACCAGGACGAATCGGTCCCTATCGCGACCGGCGGCGAGGACAACGTCCCGCTGGCCGGCCCCGCGGAACTGCGGATCAAGCTGGATCGCCCCGCCTACGTCTACCCGATATTCGAACAGGCGCTGCGGATCAGCATCGGCGAGTCGGTCGATGATCACCGCAAGCGCATTGGCGAGTTGTGGGCGCGGTTCAACGCGGTGGCGGTCCACAATCCCCACGCCTGGATCCGTGAACACATCGACGCTGAAGAGATTTGGCAGCCTGGGCCGTCGAACCGGATGATCAGTTGGCCCTACACCAAGTTGATGAACTCCAACAACATGGTTGATCAGGGAGCGGCCCTGCTTTTGACGTCGGTCCAGACCGCAACCCGCTTGCAGATACCGGCCGAGCGCTGGGTTTACCCGTATGCGGGCACCGATGCCCACGACACCTACGCGATCAGCGAACGTGCTGAACTGCATCGCAGCCCGGCGATCCGGATCGGCGGGCGACGGGCCCTGGCGCTATCCGGCCTGGACATCGATGACGTCGACTACGTCGACCTCTACTCGTGCTTCCCGTCCGCCGTCCAGGTCGCGGCGGCCGAGCTCGGGTTGGCGACCGACGATCCGGCCCGGCCGCTGACCGTGACCGGCGGAATGACTTTTGCCGGTGGCCCGTGGAACAATTACGTCACCCACTCGATCGCGACAATGGCCGAACTGCTGACCGCCAACCCGGGCCGACACGGTCTGATCACCGCCAACGGCGGTTACTTGACCAAACACAGCTTCGGGGTGTACGGCACCGAGCCGCCATCAGCGGAGTTTCGCTGGGAAGACGTGCAAGCCGAAGTCGATCGAGAACCGACCCGCCGGGGGGTGGTGGAGTGGGAAGGCATCGGCAGCGTCGAAGCCTGGACCACCCCGTTTGACCGCGACGGACGGCCCGAGAAGGCGTTCTTGGCCGTTCGTACGCCCGACGGGGCACGCACTCTGGCGCTGATACCGGATGCGGCCTCGGCGGAGGTAACCGTGCGTGACGACATCGCCGGTGCCGAGGTCGAAGTCCACGCGGACGGTACCGCCGGCCTGAAATTCTGACGTTAGAGTCCTAGGCTTGTTGGCAACCCTGTCGGCGTGCCTATTGTCGGGGGTAGACACCGGGAGGGGCAGTCATGCGGATCCTAGTCACCGGCGTCACCGGCGTCCTCGGGCGGATGACGGCGCGGCAGCTGACGGCAGCCGGCCACGCGGTGAGCGGTATCGCTCGCTACCCGCATGACCAGCTGGATCCCGAGGTCGACTTCGTGCAGGCACCACTGGGAGGCGCGATCCTGCAGCGACTGGCCGACGAATCGGACGTGGTCGCCCATCTTGCCCCGATCGATCCCGGGGTGCCCGGCAGCGCCGGGATCAATGGCGTCGTGCGCGTCACCGATGCTGCCGCCCGGGCCGGGGCACGGCTCATTTTCGTCTCTCAGGCAGCCGGCGAGCCGGCGCTGCACTCCCACGCCGAGACGCTGGTGTCCAGCGGCTGGGCGCCCAGCCTGATCATCCGGATAGCGCTGCCGGTGGGCCGCCAACTCGACTGGATGGTCTGCCGGACGGTGGCCACCCTGCTGGGCGGCCGGTCGCACGGCGACAACGCGGTGCAGCCGTTGCAGCTGCTGCACCTCGAGGATCTGGTCCGGTTCTTGGCCCTCGCGGTCACCGCGAACACCACCGGTGTAGTGGATCTCGCGGCACCGGGCACGACAAACCGGACCCAGGCGCGGCAGCTGCTAAGGTCGGTCGACCAACCATCGCGTCGAACCCGAACCTGGGCGCAGCTGCCTTCTGATATGAATAGTGCTTCGCTGCAAGAAAATTGGAAATTCGAGTTCGCGTGGTCGGCATGTGATGCCCTCACCGATACCGCACGCGGACTCACCGGTCGCAAGCTCGACCTCGGCGGGGTCGTTGACCTGCCCGGTCATCTGCCGTTGTCGTGGGAACCCCCGCCGCGCTCTGGCTCGTCCGACGGCACTCCGCTGCACTGCGCCGCGCCGGACGGGCTGGAGGGCGAGTTCGACGATCGGATCGATCCGCGGTTCCCGGTCTTTAGCGCAGCGCCGTTCGCCGAGACACTGCCCGGACCGCTGACCCCGATGACCCTGGACGTGCAGCTCGGTGGTTTGCGCGCGGCCACCCGGCTGCTGGGCCGGGTGATGGCACTCGGCGAGGTAGCAGCCGCCGAGTGGGGTAACCGGGCCATCGCGGTGCTCGGCCATCGCCCGTATGTCGGCGTGTCGGCCGGCGTGCTCGCAGCCAGCCAGCTACCTGGCTGGGACGAGCAGGCAGTCATCGAGCACGCACTGGGCGGCACGCAGGTCGGCGAACTGTTGCCACAGGGGCGTCCGCCGCTGGCCGACGGGCTGCTCAAATCGGCCGCCAAGGCCGTTGTCACTACCCGGGCGCTCGCGATGCTGCGCCGCCTGAAGGCCGACACCCAGACCTACCGCGACGCCGCGGCGGACGAGCACCTCGATGCCGCACAGCTGTGTTCGCTGCCCGAAGCTCGTTTGCAGGCTCGAATCCGCCTGCTGAGAGATCGGATTCAGCAGGGCTGGGGTCTTACCGCGTTGTGGCTGATCGATACCGGCATCACGACCGCAGCGCTGGAGCGCACGGCCGCCGGTTCGCCGGTACCGGGGGTCCAGGCCCTGCTGGAGAGCCATCATGTCGCCGCACTCACCACCGAGCTGGCGGCGCTGCTGCGTCGCGATCCGCGGGTGCTTGCGGTGGCCGAGCGGGGTGATCTGGCGGGTATCAGGGTGATCGCTCCGACCGTCGCCGCCGACGTCGATGCCGCGATTTCCCGGGTCGCTCACCGGGGACCGGGGGAAGTCGAGTTGGCCAACCCGGTGTTCGGCGACGATCCGGCGATGGTGCTCGTTGGCGCCGCAGCCTCGCCGGCCGGCCCGCGCCCCGCGCTTGAGGAGCCGACGACCAACCTGACCGCGCGGCTGGCCGCCAACGCCCAGCTGTCCCGCGAGACCGCCTACGACTGCACCATGCGGTTCACCCATGATCTAAGAATGACGTTGCGGGAGTTTGGATCCCGACTGATCGCTGCCGACCTCCTTGATGCGGTGGACGACGTCTACTACCTGACCTGTGACGAACTGCTCACCCTGCCCGGTGACGCCCGCCTGCGGGTCAAGCGTCGACGCGCGGAGCGGGACCGGTTGCAGTCATTGCGCCTACCCACGGTTGTCGAGCACACCTGGCGGCCCCTCGACACGCTTTAGCCGGCCAATTCGCCCAACGGTACCGTCGGATCGGCCAGCCGCTGCGGGTCCACCGGACGTTGCGACCAGATCAGGTTTTTGACGTCGTCGAGCACATCCCAGATGTTGACGTTCATCCCGGCCAGCACTCGGTCGCCGCTGTCGAGCCAGAACGCGACGAATTCGCGCCCGGCGACGTCGCCTCGGAACACCACCCGGCTATATCGGGGTGCGTGGCCGGCGTACTCCATGCCCAGGTCGTACTGGTCGGTGAAAAAATACGGCAACTCGTCGTATCGGGCCGCTGCGCCGAGCATCCCGGCCACCGCCGCCGCAGGCTGCTTGAGCGCATTGGCCCAGTGCTCGGTGCGGATACGCTCGGCGAACAGGGGATGCTCGGCCGCGGCGATATCACCGACCGCGTAGATGTCGGGATCGCTGCTGCGCAGCGACGCGTCGACCAAAACACCGCCGTCGCCCGTCGACAACCCGGCGGCTCGGGCGAGTTCGATATTGGGCTGCGCACCGACAGCCACCAGAACTGCGTCGGCACCGACCACCGAACCGTCGCGCAACCGCAGTCCGGTGGCCTTGCCGTCGACGGTGGCGATGTCGCTGACCTGTGACTCGAGCCGTAGGTCAACGCCGTGGTCGCGGTGCAAGGCGGCGAACACCGCGCCGACTTCTGCCCCGAGCGCGGCCAGTAACGGCAGTTTGGCCGCTTCGACGACGGTGACCTCGACGCCGCGCTGGCGAGCGCTGGCGGCAACTTCCAGCCCGATCCACCCGGCGCCCACTACCGCCAGCGACGAGCCGTTGCCCAGCGCCGCGTCCAGAGCTGCGGCGTCGTCGAACGTTCTCAGATAGTGGACTCCGTCGGCGTCGGCGCCGGGGACCGGCAGATGGCGGGACCGCGATCCCGTGGCCAAGAGCAGCTTGTCGTAGCCGATGACGGCACCGTCGGCCAGACTGACGCTATGCGCGGCCGGGTCCACCGCCACCGCTCGTACCCCCAGCCGCAGATCGATTTCGTGGTCGCGATACCAGGCGAAATCGTGCACGGTGAAATCGCTGAGCGATTTCTTGCCGGCAAGAAATTCCTTGGACAGCGGCGGCCGTTCGTAGGGCAGCCGCTCTTCTTCGGCAATGAGAACGATTTGGCCACCGAAATTTTGGTCGCGCAACGCTTCTGCTGCTTTTGCTCCGGCGAGTCCACCGCCGACGATGACGAAGGTATTCGAGCTATCCATGACTGCCACCCTACTCGGATGTGCTCACCGCAAAAACCCTTGCAACAACTGCGCGTTGCGTACGGCATAACCGTGTGCGTCGTTGTTGAAATACATCCACACGTCGCGGCGGGCGTCGTTCCATTCGGTGATCAGGTCGGCCCACCGCCGCAGCTCGTCCGGCGAATATGAACCTGCATACATCGCATCCGGGTCAGTGCCGTGCATCCGGATGTAGACGAAATCGGTGGTGGCGCGTGGGATACAGGGCAGCCCGGCGCCGCTCATCACCACGTAGGCTGCCTGCCGGTTCTCCAGCAGTGCGTACACCGCAGGGTCGTTCCACGACGGATGCCGCAGTTCGACGGCCACCCGGATCACCGACGGCACACTGACCAGGAAGGAGTCCAGGCGTGCGTCGTCGCGACGCTGTTCGGGAGACAACTGCACCAGCAGCACGCCGGCGCGATCCCCGAGCAACTGCCAACACCGTTCAAAGCGCGCGATCCATGTTTGTGGCGCCGCCAGCCGTCGGTAATGCGTCAATCCGCGGTGCGCCTTGACCGACATCGCGAACCCGGCGGGCAACTGTGCGCGCCACCCCGCGAAGGTCGAATCCCTCGGCCAGCGGTAGAAACTGGCGTTGAGTTCGACAGTGTCGAACACTTCGGCGTAGCGGGCCAACCGACGCGCGGGCGACAGGCCGGGCGGGTAGAGCACGCCCGCCCAGTGGTCGTAAGACCATCCCGACGTGCCGATGCGCACGGTCATCCCCGCTCACCCCACCAGCTGCCCACGCACTTGATCGTCGGGCGGATCCGGCGACGCGCTGAGTGTTGCAGGGTCATACCCAGAGCAGACTAGCCCCGCTCGCCGCGACCGGACCCCCGTTCGACCTCGCACAGATCCCGGTTCTCCGGATTCACGGCCGTCGGATGCAGCTGCCGGACTGGCGATGTGGACGAGTAGTGGTCGCGCCGCGGATGTGGTGGACGCGGCAGCGTGGCGGCCACCGAGATGATCACGTCGAAGTGCGCAGCGGGTCGTGACCCCGCCGATACCCGTCGTGAACTGGCGCTTTCCCGTCTCCGGTTGTGACCAACGACACATCTGACGTCGGGACTTTTGGCCCTACGCGGCGCACGTGCGGCCAACAAAGCTTCGGCCCTGGCCCGTCCTCCCGAGCGGCAGCAATAAACGCAACACGATGACGAAAGTGGGGTTGCCGGTGGTGTTCGCCGAACCGACGACAGTCCGGGAGTTTCCTGACGTCATCGTGTTTTCCGGTGGCCGGCTTGCCGCGTCGCACGCCGAACGGGCGGCGCGTGCGGTGGGTCGTGTATTGGAGCATCAGGGGATTACCGGCGGTGCCCGAGTGCGGCTTGCCCCGGCGAATTGTGCCCGGGGGCCGATGCTGGTGCAGGTGAATCTGCGGGTGCGCGCCACCCCGACACGGGTGCAGGCGGTCACCCGCGGCCGCGACGATCTGTCGTCGGCACTGGCGCGGCTGGATCGTCAGATCGTGCGGGTACGGGCAGCGTGGCGTCCGCGACCCTGGCCGGATCGGACCCGCCTGATGTTGACCGCGCCTGCCGACGCGGTGATCACCCGCCGCAAGCCGGTCAGGCTGCTGCGCGGCAGCCCGGCGCAGGCAGTGGTCGAGATGGATGCGATGGACTATGACGTGCACCTGTTTACCGATGCCGAAACCGGTGAGGATGCGGTGGTGTATCGCGCCGGACCCTCGGGGCTGCGGCTGGCCCGCCAACGTCGCATGTGTCCGCCCGGATGGTCATGTTTGCCGCCGACCGGCTGCGTCCAGCCGGTATCGCTGGTCGTGAACTCCCGTCCGACACCGATGTTTGCAGAAGATGCCGCGGTCATGCGGCTGCGTGCGCACGGCTTGCGTTTCTTGTTCTTCACCAATCCGGCCACCGGTCGTGGCCAGTTGCTCTATCCGCGTTACGACGGCAATCTCGGTCTGGTCACCCCTGTCGACGACCCCAGCCGGGATGACGTCTGACCGCCGGAAAACTCCTTTGGTGTCACCGTCCGGGCCAGGCCGCCACAGTGACAGTCACGACGCTGTCCCACAACAACTCCGGCGACATGGCAGCCTCCACGACCGACGACGTTGACCCCGACATCGTCACCGGCATCCGCATTGTTCGTCCACTGGTTGCCGGCGTGTCGGACTTGAATGTAACTTGCTTACACAGATATATTGCATGTAACTGTCGGACACACACAACTGGAGATGCCATGGCCAACGCTTTGACCGACCTGCAGCTGATGAACGAGCTCGAGCCGGTGGCTGAACGTCTTCTCGATCGGCACATCTCGATGACCTTCGGCATGGACGGCCCATGGGGCCAGTGGGTGAACCGCTGGACGGCCGAAGAGAACCGGCACAGCACCGCGCTGCGCGATTACCTTGTCGTGACCCGTGCCGTCGATCCTGTTGCGCTCGAACAGCTTCGCCTTGAGCAGGTAACCCGCGGCTTCAGCCCGGGACAGAACCATCAGACCGACGGCGACCTCTTCGCGACCAGCCTGTTCGACTCCGTCATCTATGTGTCGTTCCAGGAGTTGGCCACCCGCGTCTCGCATCGAAACACCGGTAAGGCCTGCGACGACACCATCGCCAACCAGCTGCTGGCCCGCGTCTCGGCCGACGAAAACCTGCACATGATCTTCTACCGCGACATTTCCGATGCCGGCTTCCAGGTCGCACCCGACCAGGCAATGCGATCCCTGCACAAGGTGCTGCGCAACTTCAAGATGCCCGGATACACGGTTCCGGGGTTTCGGCGTAAGGCCGTCATCATCGCCGTCGGCGGGGTGTTCGACCCGCGCATCTTCCTCGACGACGTGGTGATGCCTCAGCTGAGGAAATGGCGCATTTTCGAGCGGGAGGATTTCACCGGCGAGGCTGCGTGGATGCGCGACGATCTCGGCCTGCTGGTCGCCGAACTCGAGGAGGCGTGCGCCAAGTTCGAGCAATCCAAACAGCGTCACCTCGAACGCCAGGCTCGCAGAGCCGAAAGGATCACCGCTGACCGGGTGCTGGCCACAGCGGGGACACTGACGCTCAGCAGGAGATAGCGAACCATTGCCGCACAAGTCGTCACCGAGTCGGACGGATCGCGACTCCGAAAGTGCTAAGTTGCCGGTTCGATACAGCGCTGCGTCCCGATGTCAGAGTGCTTCGCACTTACGGGCCTAGTCAAAGCCATGGCGATGTGTTCGAATCGACGGCCGGGTAATTCCCTTGGTGGACAACGTAATACGACCTAGGACAGCCTTACCTCACCGAGGGTTTGTGACTTTCGGCCCTATCCGATATGCATGGTCGGCCATCAATCTAAGCGCAGAACACATCGGTTTGCCACGTTGAGGAGATCTGTGGTGTGAGACATTGCGGGGACCAAATGCGCTGATCAGCAATTGAATCCGTGGATTTAGACAAAGATTACCTTGCTGAGTCATACCTACTGTCTCGGACAGTTCCGGCTCATGAGGCCGAATCCGTCATTGATATCGAGGTTATGTCATGACAACCGAAGCAACGTCTCCTGCACAAGTGACAACTCAACGACCTTTCCCGGCCCGCATGGGCCCGAAGGGCAACCTGGTCTACAAACTCATAACAACGACCGATCACAAGATGATCG
>NZ_VYIK01000077.1 GCF_008709575.1 Mycobacterium sp. | reverse complement strand
CTGGCCGCCCGCCCGGTCGGGGTGCCCGCGATCGTGGTCGCACCCACGGCCGCTGACCCGCCGGCGGCCGGCCGCGCGGCGGTTCTCGAGCGCGACACCGACGGGTCCGGTGCGGCGGTGCTGGCCGCGCTGGCCACACTGGCGTCCGCGGTGGCGGCCCGCTTGGTGGACACCGGGCTGACCGTCGTCGGGATCACCGGCTCGTCGGGCAAAACCTCCACCAAGGACCTGCTCGCCGCGGTGCTGGCGCCGCTCGGCGAGGTGGTGGCGCCGCCGGGTTCGTTCAACAACGAGCTGGGTCACCCCTGGACGGTGCTGCGCGCCACCGAAAACACCGACTATTTGATCCTGGAGCTTTCGGCACGCCACCGGGGCAACATCGCAGCGCTGGCGGCCGTCGCGCCACCGGCGATCGGTGTGGTGCTCAACGTCGGCACTGCGCATCTCGGCGAATTCGGCTCCCGGCAAGCCATCGCCGACACCAAAGCCGAGTTGCCGCAATCTGTGCCGCGATCCGGCGCGGTCGTTCTCAATGTCGACGACCCGGCGGTGGCCGCGATGGCCGACAAAACCGCCGCCCGGGTGATTACGGTCAGCCGGGCCGGACCCGCCGACGTCTGGGCCGGTCCGGTGACTCTCGACGAGCTGGCCCGGCCGCGCTTTACGCTGCACACCGGTGCGCACAGCGCCCAGGTTCAGCTGGCCGTGCACGGCGAGCATCAGGTCAGCAACGCGCTGTGCGCCGCAGCGGTCGCGCTGCACTGCGGCGCCACAGCAGACCAGGTGGCCGCCGCGCTGGCCGGCGCCGCGCCGGTGTCGGCGCACCGCATGCGGGTGACAACCCGTGCCGACGGAGTGACCGTGATCGACGACGCCTACAACGCCAACCCCGATTCGATGCGGGCCGGTCTGAGGGCGCTGGCCTGGATGGCGCGGGAGGGACGGCGCAGTTGGGCGGTGCTCGGCGAGATGGCCGAACTCGGTGACGAGGCCGTCGCTGAGCATGAGCGCATCGGCCGGCTGGCGGTGCGCTTAGATGTCTCTCGACTCGTTGTCGTCGGAGTGGGGAGAGCTATGGGCGCCATGTACCACGGTGCGGTGATGGAGGGCCCGGGGGGGGCCGACGCCGGGGCGCGTCTCGTCGCCGACGCCGATGCGGCCCTGGCCGTGTTACGGGCGGAACTGCGGCCAGGGGATGTGGTGCTGGTCAAGGCGTCCAACTCGGTCGGGCTGGCCGCTCTCGCGGATGCGCTGGTCGCCGACCCCGGGCCGCCGAACCGCGCCGCTCCCGGCGCGATGCGCGGCCGGGGCGTTTCCCGATGATCGAAGTCTTGTGCGCCGTCGCTATCGCGCTGACGGTGTCCATCGTGCTGACCCCGGTGCTGATCCGGCTGTTCACCAGGCAGGGACTCGGACACGAGATCCGCGAGGACGGTCCACCGACCCATCACACTAAGCGCGGCACCCCGTCGATGGGCGGCGTGGCGATCCTGGCCGCGATCTGGGCAGGCTACCTGGGCACTCACCTCGTCGGCCTGGCCGTGCAGGGACCCGGCCCGTCGACGTCAGGTCTGCTGGTGCTGATGTTGGCCACCGTGCTGGGCGCCGTCGGATTCGTCGACGACCTGATCAAAATCCGGCGGTCCCGCAACCTCGGTTTGAACAAGACCGCCAAAACTGTCGGACAGATTGTCGTTGCCGTGCTGTTCGGCGTGCTGGTGCTGGGATTCGGTCATAACGGCCTGACCCCGGCCAGCCCCAACTTATCCTACGTGCGTGAGATTGCGACCGTCACCTTGGCTCCGGTGCTGTTCGTCGCGTTCTGCGTATTCGTGGTCTACGCCTGGTCGAATGCGGTGAACTTCACCGACGGTCTGGACGGGCTGGCCGGCGGCAGCATGGCGATGGTCAGCGCCGCCTACGTGCTCATCACGTTCTGGCAGTACCGCAACGCCTGCGCCACCGCGCCGGGTCTGGGATGCTACAACGTGCGCGATCCGCTGGATCTGGCGCTGGTGGCCGCCGCGACTGCAGGCGCCTGCATCGGCTTTCTGTGGTGGAATGCCGCGCCGGCCAAGATCTTTATGGGCGACACCGGCTCGCTGGCGCTGGGCGGCATTATCGCCGGATTGTCGGTGTGCAGCCGCACCGAGCTACTGGCGGTGGTGCTGGGCGCGTTGTTCGTTGCCGAGATCACCTCGGTCGTGGTGCAGATCCTGGCATTTCGCACCACCGGACGGCGGGTGTTCCGGATGGCACCGTTTCATCACCATTTCGAGTTGGTCGGCTGGGCTGAAACCACAGTGATCATACGGTTTTGGCTGCTGACCGCGATCAGCTGCGGTCTGGGGGTGGCGCTGTTCTACAGCGAATGGCTGGCGGCCACGGGCGGTTGACGTGAGCGCTGTGCATGCGCTTGATCCCGGTGCCCGTGTGCTGGTCACCGGCGGCGGGGTGACCGGCCGCTCGGTGCTGGCGGCGCTGGGCAGGCTGCAAGTCTCGGCAACGTTGTGCGACGACGACCCGGCGATCCGGCAGCGCCACGCCGCCACCGGAGCGCCGACGGTGAGCACGTCGAGTGCCGCCGAGCACATCGGCGACTACACCCTGGTCGTCACCAGCCCCGGCTTCCCGCCGACTGCGCCGGTCCTGGCCGCCGCCGCCGCGGCCGGGCTCCCGATCTGGGGGGACGTCGAGTTGGCCTGGCGTCTCGACGCGGCCGAATACCACGGGCCGGCGCGGCGCTGGCTGGCCGTCACCGGCACCAACGGCAAGACCACCACCGCGTCGATGCTGCAGGCGATGCTGACCGCGGCGGGCCTGCGCAGCCGGCTGTGCGGCAACATCGGCACGCCCGTGCTCGACGCGTTACGCGAGCCCGCCGAGGTGCTGGCGGTGGAGCTGTCCAGCTTCCAGCTGCGGTGGGCGCCGTCGCTGCGACCGGCGGCCGGCGTGGTGCTCAACATCGCCGAGGATCATCTGGACTGGCATGCCAGCATGGCCGACTACACCGCCGCCAAGGCGCGGGTGCTCGCCGGCCGGGTCGCGGTGGTTGGGCTGGACGACACACGTGCGGCGGCGCTGCTGGCCGGCGCGCCCGCACCGATACGGGTCGGCTTTCGGCTCGGTGAGCCGCAGGCCGGGGAACTCGGTGTGCGCGGGGGCGTGCTGGTCGATCGGGCCTTCGCCGACGACCTGGCGCTGGCGCCGGTCTCGGCGATACCGGTGCCCGGCCCGGTGGGCGTGCTCAACGCGCTGGCGGCCGCAGCGCTGGCCCGCAGCCTCGACGTGGACGCCGGGGCGATCGCGGAGGCCCTGGCGTCGTTCCGGGTGGGTCGTCACCGCGCCGAGCTGGTCGCCGTCGTCGGCGGAGTCCGCTACGTCGACGACTCCAAAGCCACCAACCCGCATGCGGCGCAGGCATCGGTGCTGGCCTATCCGCGGGTGGTGTGGATCGTCGGCGGTCTGCTCAAGGGCGCTTCTGTCGACGCGGCGGTGGCCCGGGTCGCGGATCGGCTGGTCGGCGCGGTGCTGATCGGCCGCGACCGGGCGCAGGTTGCCGAGGCGTTATCGCGACACGCGCCGGATGTCCCCGTCGTCCAAGTTGTGACGGGCGAGGATGCTGATATGGCTGAGACTGCTGAGTCTTGTGTGACTCCTGTGACCAAAGTCGTCGCCACGTCCGGCGGTACGATCGGCTCCCGCGTGATGGCCGCGGCCGTGGCCGCGGCCCGAGAGCTGGCCGGACCCGGTGACACGGTGCTGTTAGCCCCGGCTGGTGCGTCCTTCGATCAGTTCAGCAGCTACGCCGAGCGCGGTGACATGTTCGCGGCCGCGGTCCGGGCTGCCGCCGCAGAGGCCCGGTAGGCGGCAGTGGCCAACGTGCTGGCCCGATTGCTGGGCCGGAGATCCGAGGGTGGACAACCGACCGAGACAGCGGCGCACTCGACCGCGCCCGCGGCGAGGACCCGGTTCGGCGCCTGGCTGGGCCGGCCGATGACGTCGTTTCACCTGGTCGTCGCCGTTGCGGCGCTGCTGACCACGCTCGGTCTGATCATGGTGCTCTCGGCGTCGGCGGTGCGTTCCTACGACGACGACGGATCGGCGTGGGCGATTTTCGGGCGGCAGGTGCTGTGGACGGTCATCGGGCTGGTGGCGTGTTACCTCGCGGTGCGGATGCCGGTCCGGTTCATCCGGCGCATGGCGTTCTCCGGCTTCGCGCTCACCCTCGTGCTGCTGGTGCTGGTGCTGGTGCCGGGCATCGGCAAGATGGCCAACGGCTCGCGGGGTTGGTTCGTGGTCGCTGGTTTTTCGATGCAGCCGTCCGAGCTGACCAAGGTCGCCTTCGTCGTCTGGGGTTCCCATCTGCTGGCCGCCCGGCGGATGGAGCGGGCGTCGCTGCGCGAGATGCTGGTCCCGCTGGTACCGGCGGCCGTCATCGCGCTGGCCCTCATCGTCGCCCAGCCTGACCTGGGGCAGACGGTGTCTCTGGGCATCATTCTGTTGGCCCTGCTCTGGTACGCCGGGCTGCCGCTGCGGGTCTTTGTCAGCTCGCTGCTCGCGATCGTCGTGTCCGGGGCCATCCTGGCGGTGTCCGAGGGCTACCGCTCGGACCGGGTGCGCTCCTGGCTCGATCCCGCCGCCGACTCGCAGGGCTCCGGATACCAGGCCAAACAGGCGAAATACGCGCTGGCCAACGGGGGGATCTTCGGCCACGGCCTGGGCCAGGGCACCGCCAAATGGAACTATCTGCCCAACGCCCACAACGACTTCATCTTCGCGATCATCGGCGAGGAGCTCGGTTTCGTCGGGGCGTTCGGGTTGTTGGCGCTGTTCGGCCTGTTCGCCTATACCGGGATGCGCATCGCGCGCCGCTCCGCCGATCCGTTCCTGCGGCTGCTGACCGCCACCACCACCATGTGGGTGATCGGGCAGTCGTTCATCAACGTCGGCTACGTGATCGGGCTGCTGCCGGTGACCGGCCTGCAGCTGCCGCTCATCTCCGCCGGCGGCACGGCCAGCGCGACGACGCTGCTGATGATCGGGGTGATGGCGAACGCGGCGCGTCACGAGCCGGAGGCGGTGGCTGCGCTGCGGGCCGGCCGCGCCGACCCGATGAACCGGCTGCTGCGGCTGCCGTTGCCCGAGCCCTACCTGCCGAGCCGGGTCGAGGCGCTGCGCGACCGCCTGCGCTCCCGGGTGCCGGACCGCGCACCGACTACCGGTCGGCCCCCGCGACCGGCACGGCACCGAGCGGACCGGCCCGCCCCCGGCCGACGGTATCCTCATCCGCGCGCGGGGGAGCATCATGGACGTGAACTGCGCTACGCCGGGCCGCGCGCTCGCGCTCGGGTACTGGAAGGTCAGCATTACGGGTGAATGACGCGGTCAGGCAGCCGACCACGTCGGTGTCGGTGGTGCTGGCCGGCGGCGGCACCGCGGGGCACGTCGAGCCGGCCATGGCTGTCGCCGACGCGGTGGTCGCGCTGGACCCGCGGGCCCGGATCACCGCGTTGGGCACCCGGCGGGGGCTGGAAACCAGGTTGGTGCCCGAGCGGGGCTACCGGCTCGAGCTGATCACGGCGGTGCCGCTGCCGCGCAAGCTCAGCGGCGACCTGGCCCGGCTGCCGGTCCGGGTGCTGCGAGCGGTCCGGCAGACCGGCGCCGTGCTCGACGCCGTCGCCGCCGACGTCGTGATCGGATTCGGCGGATACGTGTCGCTGCCGGCCTATCTGGCCGCGCGCCGCCGCGGGATCCCCGTGGTGATCCACGAGGCCAACGCCAGCGCCGGGCTGGCCAATCGGGTGGGTGCGCGCAGCGCGCAGCGGGTGCTTGCAGCGGTGCCCGACTCGGGTCTGCCGCACGCGGAGGTGGTGGGCATGCCGGTGCGGTCGGCGATCACCTCGCTGGACCGTGCGGCACTGCGGTCCGAGGCCCGCGCCCACTTCGGCTTCGCCGCGGACGCCCGGGTCCTGTTGGTGTTCGGCGGCTCGCAGGGAGCGGCGTCGATCAACCGGGCCGTCACCGCAGCCGCCGGCGAGCTGGCCGCCGCGGGGGTGTCCGTGCTGCATGTCTACGGCCCGAAGAACACCCCCGAACTGCGCACACCGCAGGCGGGCGATCCGCCGTACGTGGCCGTGCCCTACCTGAGCCGCATGGACCTGGCCTACGCCGCCGCCGACCTGGCGGTTTGCCGATCCGGGGCGATGACGGTCGCCGAAGTGTCGGCGGTAGGGCTGCCGGCGGTCTACGTGCCGCTGCCGATCGGCAATGGCGAGCAGCGCCTCAACGCCTTGCCGGTGGTCGAGGCCGGCGGCGGACTGCTGGTCGCCGACGCCGACCTGACGCCGCGCTTGATAGCCGATACGGTCGCCGCGTTGCTCGGCGACCCGGCGCGATTGGCCGCGATGGCGGCGGCCGCGGCCCGGGCCGGTCATCGTGACGCGGCCCAACAGGTCGCCCGGGTCGCGCTGGACCTGGCGCGGCACCCGCGCGAGGCCGACCTCCGGTCGGGACGGGGTCGACGGTGAGCGCCGCGCCGACGGCCACGCCGCTGCCGCCCGAGCTGCAGCGGGTGCACATGGTCGGCATCGGGGGAGCCGGCATGTCGGGGATCGCCCGCATTCTGCTCGATCGCGGCGGGCTGGTGTCGGGCTCGGACGCCAAGGACTCTCGGGGAGTGCGGGCGCTGCGCGCCCGCGGAGCGCTGATCCGGATCGGTCATGACGCCTCGTCGCTGGATCTGTTGCCGGGCGGGGCCACTGCGGTGATCACCACCCGCGCCGCGATCCCCAAGACCAACCCCGAGCTCGTCGAAGCCCGCCGGCGCGGTATCCCGGTGCTGCTGCGGCCGGTCGTCTTGGCCAAGCTGATGGCCGGGCGCACCACGCTGATGGTCACCGGCACGCACGGCAAGACCACCACGACGTCGATGCTCGTCGTCGCGCTGCAGCAGTGCGGGCTGGACCCGTCCTTCGCGGTCGGCGGGGAACTGGGCGAGGCCGGTACCAACGCCCACCACGGCAGTGGCGACTGCTTCGTTGCCGAGGCCGACGAGAGTGACGGTTCGCTGCTCGAGTACACCCCGAATGTCGCCGTGGTGACCAACATCGAGTCCGACCACCTGGACTTCTTTCACAGTGCGCGGGCCTATGCGGCGGTGTTCGACGCGTTCGTCGAGCGCTTGGCGCCGGGCGGGGCGCTCGTTGCCTGCGTCGACGACCCGGGCGCCGCGGCGCTCGCCGAACGCACTGCGGCGCTGGGTATTCGGGTGTTGCGCTACGGCTCCACGTCCGAAAACACGTTGGCCGCGACGCTGTTGTCCTGGGAGCAGCAGGGCACCGGCGCGGTCGCGCACGTGGCGCTGGCCGGCGACATTCACCCGCGAGCCATGCGGCTGTCGGTGCCCGGCCGGCATATGGCGCTCAACGCGCTGGGTGCGCTGTCGGCCGCGGTCGAGGTGGGCGCGGACCCGGACCGCGTGCTCGACGGCCTGGCCGGGTTCGAGGGTGTTCGTCGTCGGTTCGAGCTGGTCGGGACCGCCGGGTCGGTGCGGGTGTTCGACGACTACGCGCACCATCCGACCGAGATCACCGTGACGCTGGCCGCTGTGCGCACCTTGCTGCAGCAGCGCGGATCCGGTCGGTCGCTGGCCGTGTTTCAGCCGCACTTATATTCCCGGACAAAGGCTTTCGCGGCAGAGTTCGGCGCTGCACTGAACGCGGCCGACGAAGTTTTCGTCCTGGACGTCTACGCCGCCCGCGAACAGCCTCTCCCGGGCGTGAGCGGGGCCAGCGTCGCCGAGCATGTCCGCGTGCCGGTGCGCTACCTGCGGGACTTCTCGGCGGTGGCCGAGGTGGTGGCCGCGGCCGCCGAGCCGGGCGACGTCGTCGTCACGATGGGCGCCGGGGACGTGAGCATGCTCGGCCCGGAGATCCTGACCGCGCTGCGGTTACGGGCTGGCCGCAGGGCGCCGGGTCGCTCGGGGGCGAGCTGGTGAGCGAACCGGACGACGGCACGGTGGGCCCGGAGAGCGATCCCGCGGGGGAAACCACCGCCACCGAACCGATACCTGTGCCGCCCGACGAGGCGCCCGCGACAGCCCGGCAGGTGTCAGTGGAGGGGCCGCGCCGGCGGGCGCGCCGGGAACGGGCCGAGCGGCGGGCCGCGCAGGCGCGCGCCATGGCGATCGAGCAGGCCCGCCGTGAAGCCAAACGCAGGCTGCGGGGCCAGATTGAAGCCAAACCCGTTCCCCGGGGTGCAGTTCGGGGTTTGAAGGTAGCGCTCGTCACACTGGTGCTCAGCGTGGTCGTCGTCGCCCTGGCGCTGATCCTCTACTTCACGCCGGTGATGTCGGCGCGCAGCATCGTCGTCGCCGGGACCGGCGCGGTCACCCGCGGCGAAGTGCTCGACGCGGCCGGCGTCGCACTCGGTACGCCGCTGCTGCAGATCGACACCAGCCGCGTCGCCGACCGGGTGGCCGCGATCCGGCGGGTGGCCAGCGCCCGGGTCCAGCGCCAGTATCCCTCGGCTTTGCGGATCACCATCGTTGAGCGGGTGCCTGTGGCGGTCAAGGATTTTCCCGACGGTCCGCACCTCTACGACCGCGACGGCGTCGACTTCGCGACCGCTCCGCCGCCGGCGACGTTGCCCTACCTCGACGTCGCCGATCCCGGCCCCACCGATCCGGCGACCAGGGCAGCGCTCGCGGTGTTGTCGGCGCTGCGTCCCGAGGTGGGCGCGCAGGTGGGCCGCATCGCGGCGCCGTCGGTGGCCTCGATCACCCTGACGCTGACCGACGGGCGCACCGTGATCTGGGGAACTGCCGACCGCACCGAGGAAAAGGCCGAGAAGCTGGCGGCGCTGCTGACCCGGCCCGGGCGGGTCTACGACCTCTCCAGCCCCGACCTGCCCACGGTCAAGTAGCCCGCCACGACTGGAGGTGGTCGTTGTTGGCCAACCCGGCGGTTGCGGCCTAGCGACCGTGACGCTGGCGTAACGCTCGCCGCGGCGGCGAGAAAAAGTCGCGGCGCATCGGCGCGCCTGCGGCGATCCCGCGCGCGGCGGCCATACCGTTGCGAGTGCGCGGAACTACTTGACATAACTCTAAGCCTCTGGTTGAGGTTGAGGGTTTGCCACCGGGTGAAGCGCTACCACGCCCGTCCCATCAGGCCCATCAGGGAGGAAGACTTCAATGATGACCCCCCCGCACAACTACCTGGCCGTCATCAAAGTCGTGGGCATCGGCGGCGGCGGCGTCAACGCCGTCAACCGGATGATCGAGCAGGGCCTCAAAGGCGTGGAGTTCATCGCCATCAACACCGACGCCCAGGCGCTGTTGATGAGCGATGCCGACGTCAAGCTCGACGTCGGGCGCGATTCGACCCGGGGCCTGGGTGCCGGTGCCGACCCGGAGGTGGGGCGCAAGGCCGCCGAGGACGCCAAGGACGAGATCGAGGAACTGCTGCGCGGCGCCGACATGGTGTTCGTCACGGCCGGCGAAGGAGGGGGCACCGGCACCGGCGGGGCGCCCGTCGTCGCGAACATTGCCCGCAAGCTGGGCGCGCTGACCGTCGGCGTGGTGACCCGGCCGTTCTCCTTCGAGGGCAAGCGGCGCAGCCAGCAGGCCGAAAACGGGATCACCGCGCTGCGGGAAAGCTGTGACACCCTGATCGTGATCCCCAACGACCGGCTGCTGCAGATGGGCGACGCCGCGGTGTCGCTGATGGACGCGTTCCGCAGCGCCGACGAGGTGCTGCTCAACGGTGTGCAGGGGATCACCGACCTGATCACCACGCCCGGGCTGATCAACGTCGACTTCGCCGACGTCAAGGGCATCATGAGCGGGGCCGGCACTGCGCTGATGGGCATTGGGTCGGCCCGCGGCGAGGGCCGCGCACTCAAAGCCGCCGAGATCGCGATCAACTCCCCACTGCTGGAAGCCTCGATGGAGGGCGCTCAGGGCGTGCTGATGTCGATCGCCGGGGGCAGCGATCTGGGCCTTTTCGAGATCAACGAGGCGGCCTCGCTGGTGCAGGAAGCTGCCCATCAGGACGCCAACATCATCTTCGGGACCGTCATCGACGACTCGCTCGGCGACGAGGTGCGCGTCACGGTCATCGCGGCCGGCTTCGACGCGTCCGGTCCCAGCCGCAAGCCGGTTGCCGGGGCCGGCAGCGCGTCCCAGACCATCGCCGCGGGGCGGGCGGGCCAGGTCACGTCGACGTTGTTCGAGCCCGCCGATGCGCTGAGCGTGCCGTCGCCGACCAACGGCTCCACATTGACTATCGGTGGTGACGACGGCGAGGACGACGAGGATGTCGACGTCCCGCCGTTCATGCGCCGCTGACCCGCGGCCCGATACTGGATGGGTGAGCGTTCGGATCCGGCGCGTGACGACCACCCGGGCGGGCGGCGTCTCGGCGCCCCCGTTCGACACTTTCAACCTGGGCGACCACGTGGGTGACCAGGCAGCCGCGGTGGCGGCCAACCGGGCCCGGCTGGCCGCGGTCATCGGCCTGGCTCCCGACCGGGTGATCTGGATGAACCAGGTTCACGGCAACCGGGTCACCGTGGTCTCCGGCCCGCGCGACACCGCGGTCGCCGACACCGACGCCCTGGTGACCACCGTGCCGGGGCTGGCGCTGGCGGTGTTGAGCGCCGATTGCGTGCCGGTGTTGCTGGCCGATGCCCGCGCCGGGGTGGTCGCCGGGGTGCACGCCGGTCGCGTCGGCGCACGCGCCGGCGTGGTGGCCCGTGCACTGGAGACGATGGTGTCCGTCGGCGCCCATGCGTGCGACGTGTCCGCGCTGCTGGGCCCGTCGATCAGCGGGCGCAACTACGAGGTGCCCGCGGCGATGGCCGACGAGGTCGAGGCGGCGCTGCCGGGCAGCCGCACCACCACCGCGGCCGGCACCCCCGGGCTGGATCTGCGCGCCGGAATCGTTCGCCAACTGGGCACTTTGGGGGTCACCGCGATCGACGTCGACCCGCGCTGCACGCTGGAGGACCCCACGCTGTTCAGTCATCGCCGCGGCGCGCCGACCGGGCGCCTGGCCTCGGTGGTGTGGATGGAATGATCCCTGCCGCTGACCGCGAATCCCAGGTTGCGCACGCCTTGGCGGCGGTGCGGTCGCGGCTGGCGGCCGCCGCCGAGGCGGCGGGCCGCGACGTCGGGGACATCGAACTGTTGCCCGTCACGAAGTCGTTCCCGGCAACCGATGTGGCGATTTTGTACCGGCTGGGCTGCCCGGCCGTCGGGGAGTCCCGCGACCAGGAGGCGTCGGCGAAGGCTCGCGACGTCGCCGAGCTGCTGGGTCCCACGGCGCGGCCGCTGCAGTGGCACATGGTGGGCCAGATCCAGCGCAACAAAGCCCGGTCGCTGGCCGGTTGGGCACACACGGTCCACTCGGTGGGCAGCACCCGCGTGGCGGACGCGCTGGGGCGGGCGGTCGGCGCGGCCCTGGAGGAGGGCCGCCGACCCTACCCGATGCGGGTCTACGTCCAAGTCAGCCTCGACGGCGACGTGTCCCGCGGCGGCGTCGACATCGCCCGGCCGGCCGCGGTCGACGAGGTCTGCGCCCGGGTGGAGGCGTGGCAGTCGCTGCGCTTTGTCGGTTTGATGGGCATTCCGCCGCTGACCTGGGATCCGGAGACCGCCTTTGCCCGCCTGCATGCGGAGCACGAGCGGGTGCGCCGGGCGCATCCTGCTGCGGTCGGGTTGTCCGCCGGGATGTCAAACGACCTGGAATGTGCGGTCAAACATGGTTCGACATGTGTGCGTGTCGGTACCGCGATATTGGGTCAGCGACCGTTACCGTCACCGTAAATCGTCACTTAAGTCACACTTTCATCACAGACACCAACGCAGAAGGGTCCCGCGATGAGCACACTGCACAAGGTCAAGGCCTACTTCGGGATGGCGCCGATGGTGGACTACGACGACGAGTACTACGACGACGATCGTGGACCCGCCCGCGGCTACCCCCGCCACCGGTTCACCGACGACGGGTACGGTCGCTTCGACCGACGCGACTACGACGACCCGCACGGCGAACCGGGCGACTATCCGCCGGGCAGCTACCGCGGCGGCTACGCCGACGACCACCGGTTCCGGCCGCGCGAGTTCGAGCGCGGCGACTTGGCCCGGCCACGATTCGGCTTGTTGCGCGGGTCGACCCGCGGTGCGCTGGCCATGGATCCGCGCCGGATGGCGATGCTGTTCGACGAGGGTCACCCGCTGTCGAAGATCACCACGCTGCGGCCCAAGGACTACAGCGAGGCCCGCACCATCGGCGAGCGGTTCCGCGACGGCATCCCGGTGATCATGGACCTGGTGTCGATGGACAACGCCGACGCCAAGCGGTTGGTCGATTTCGCGGCCGGACTGGCGTTTGCCTTGCGGGGCTCCTTCGACAAGGTCGCCACCAAGGTTTTTCTGCTCTCGCCCGCCGACGTCGACGTGTCGCCCGAGGAGCGCCGCCGGATCGCCGAAACCGGCTTCTACGCATACCAGTAGGGACGGTAAGCTGTCTGGCGCCGTGCCGGTCGCAGTCGGCGCTGTCGTCGTCAGTCATCGGTTGGTCATCGGTTGGTCATCGGTAAGGTCGGGCTCTCGTTGGCGCTCTTCATTCTCATCGTGGGCTATGCGCTGTTCGCCTTCTGGCTGCTGCTCATCGTTCGCATCGTCATTGAGTTCATCCGCTCGGTTAGCCGGGACTGGAGCCCGCGCGGGGCTGTCGCGGTGGCTTTGGAGATCGTCATGTCGATCACCGATCCACCGGTGAAGCTGCTGCGGCGACTGATACCGCAACTCACCATCGGCGCCGTCCGTTTCGACCTCTCGATCATGGTGTTGCTGCTGGTCACGTTCATCGCCTGGGACCAGGCACTGGCTTATCAGGGCTGAGCCGAGATCGTTTCCCCGGGCAGTCATTTCGTTGAAATCATCCTTATTGTGGTCCTCTTAAACCTTCTTAAACTGTGAAATTAGCCCTTAATTATCGACCGAATAGGCGACCTGCGGGTCTGGTGTGACAGGATGGGCGGCAGTTGCCAAACAGCTAACAAGCCGTTCATGCTGATCTACACTCTGCAGGTCAGTTTGACCGGTCCCGACTCGAGGGGGCAAAACCATGCCGCTGACACCAGCCGACGTCCACAATGTGGCGTTCAGTAAGCCGCCCATTGGCAAACGCGGCTACAACGAAGACGAGGTCGATGCCTTCCTCGACCTGGTGGAAGCCGAGCTGACCCGGCTCATCGAAGAGAACACCGACCTGCGGCAGCGGGTCCAGGAGCTGGACCAGGAGTTGACCGCGGCCCGCGCCGGCGGCGCCGCACCGACGACGGCCATGCCGGTCTATGAGCCCGAGCCGGAACCGGCCGCACCGGCAGCGCAGCCCGCAACCGCCCCTCCCGGCCTCAACGAAGAACAGGCCATGAAGGCGGCCCGGGTGCTCAGCCTGGCCCAGGACACCGCCGACCGGCTCACCAGCACCGCCAAGGCCGAGTCCGAGAAGCTGCTGGCCGACGCCCGCGCCAACGCCGAGCAGATCCTCGGCGACGCCCGCCGCCAGGCCGACAGCACCATCGCCGAAGCGCGCCAGCGCGCCGACGCCATGCTGGCCGACGCGCAGACCCGCGCCGAGACCCAGTTGCGCCAGGCTCAGGAAAAGGCAGACGCGCTGCAGGCCGACGCTGAACGCAAGCACTCCGAGATCATGGGCACCATCAACCAACAGCGCACCGTGCTCGAAGGCCGCCTCGAACAGTTGCGCACCTTCGAACGCGAATACCGCACCCGGCTCAAGACCTACCTGGAGTCTCAGCTCGAAGAGCTCGGCCAGCGCGGATCGGCTGCCCCGGTCGACTCCAGCGCGACCAGCGAGGGGTTCAGCCAATTCAATCAGGGCAGTAACTAAATCGGAGCTGACTGGGCCCGCCATGACGGTCGATAGTGTGCAGACTTGCGCTCCGGGCGTGTGGACCCGGCTGGAGGACTGATGCTGATTGTCGCCCTGGTCTTGGCGGTGATAGGTCTTGCCGCGTTGGTGTTCGCGGTAGTCACCAGCAATGAGTTGGTGGCGTGGGTCTGCATCGCCGCCAGCGCGGTCGGTGTGTTGCTGTTGATCGTCGATTCCGTTCGGGAACGCCAGCGCCGCCAGACCGGCACCCAACCCACTGAATCCACTGAATCCCCGGAACCCGCCGACCACGACGGTCCCATGCCCGCCCCTGAGACCCTGGGCGGCGCAGCCGACACCGACAGCCGGGAAATCCCCGCCCCGGACGAACCGCGCGATGCCGCCGACGAGGGCGACGGCGCCACGGAGGAGCAGGTGCCGGTGCGGTCGGCCGATGCCGGATCTGACGACCAGGAATCGGGGGCCTGATCGCGGCTCACCCGCCCGTGGGCGTGGCGAGCAGTTCGCACACCTCCTCGTCGCTGACCTGATGGAAATCGACGAACAGCTGGCCCACCGCGTCGAAATCGGACGGCATCGTCGCGCAGACCACCGCATCGGCTTCGTGCGCGAGTTGGCGGCAGGCCGACGGCGGCCCAACCGGGGCGGCCACCACGACTGACTCCGGGTCGGCGGCGCGCAGTGCCCGTACCGCGGCGAGCATGCTCGCGCCGGTGGCGATGCCGTCGTCGACCAGGATCACGGTCTTGCCGCGCGGATCGACGACCGGACGCCGCTGACGGTAGGCCTGCTCGCGCCGGACGAGTTCGCTGGTCTCGCGGTCGATCACCGCGCGCACCTGGTCGGTGTCGATGCCCAGGTCAGACAACACAGTGTCGTTGATCACGACTTCGCCCCCGCTGGCCAACGCACCCATGGCGAGCTCGGACCACTGTGGTGCGCCCAGTTTGCGGACCACGAAAACGTCCAACGGGGCGTGCAGGGCCGTGGCGACTTGCCAGCCGACCGGAACGCCGCCGCGGGCCAGCCCCAGCACCAGCAGCCGGTCTCGCCCCCGATAGGCCGCCAGCTTCGCGGCCAGCACCCGGCCGGCTTCCCGACGATCGGTGAAGGCCCGCCGGGCTGTATTCGGCACAAAGCCGCTGGATGGATTCATGGGCTCGTCGTTGCACTGTCGGTGCTTCCAGCCTACGACCGACTGGGCCACACCGCGGGCGCACGAACCATCTGATAGTTTCTTCAATTGTTCGAATTCAGGAATGCTTAAGTCTTCAGGAGAGCCGTGGTATCGGAGCCGCTCTACAAGCTCAAGGGCGAGTTCTTCAAGACGCTGGGTCACCCGGCGCGGATCAGGATTCTTGAACTGCTGGCGGTGCGGGAGCGGTCGGTCGGTGAATTATTGCCCGAGGTGGGACTGGAGTCGTCGAACTTGTCGCAGCAGTTGGGGGTGCTGCGCCGCGCGGGCGTGGTGGTCGCCCGCAAGGACGGGAACACGGTGATCTATTCGATCGCGTCGCCGGATATCGCGGAATTGTTGACGGTGGCGCGCAAGGTGTTGACTCGGGTGCTCAGCGACCGCGTCGCGGTACTGGAGGACCTGCAAGCAGATGACCGGTAGCGGCATGGGGTGGATCGGCACGATCCTGCCCGTCGGCCGGGTGGTCGAACGCGCCGGCCCGGCGCCCCAGCCGGTGCTGAATCCCCCTGCGGGAGTGCGGGGTTCGTTGCAGATCCGGCATGCCGATGCCGGCTCCTGCAATGGCTGCGAGGTGGAGATCTCGGCGGTGTTCGGGCCGGTATATGACGCGGAACGGTTCGGGGCGCGACTGGTCGCGTCTCCCCGGCGCGCCGATGGGCGCTTGGTGACCGGGGTGGTGATCGCGTGCGGCGACTGCGCCCTGAACCGAGGGGTGTTCGCCGATGCCTACGGAGTGGTTGGCGCTTCGATACCGGTTGAGATTCGGCGAATCTGTACCTGATCGTCGTTCGTGCTGGGGTTGACCCCCGCTAATGTCGAGCGGCGGATTAGGGGTCGAGTTGGGCAGGGGCGACTCGGCACCCGGCGGCGTGGGCTCCGGCGTGCAGGCGCCGGTCCCAAACGGCGACGATCAGGCCGGGTTCACCGACAGCCAACGCGCTGGCCAGATGAACTGCGTCGGCTCCGCGCAAGGCATGGGCGCGGGCGAGGCGGCCGGCGTGCTGTTCAACCGGCGCGGTGAGTTCGACTGGGCGGGTGGCGGCCCAGAAGTCTTCCCAGTCACGCTCGGCAGCGGCGATCTCGGATTCAGTCAGGTCGTGATTGCGGGCTGCTGCAGCGAGTGCGGCGCGGACTTCGGGGTAGGCCAGACGGCTGGACAATGCGGCGTCGCAGCCGTCCCATAGCGCGGATGCCAGCGAGCTCCCCGTCTCGGAGGCGAGAAGTTTGACGAAGGCGCTGGCGTCGAAGTAGACGAGCGGCACCGGCTAGCGCCGCTGCTCGCTGACCCGGTCAGACACCGGTCGGCGCGGTCGGGGCCGGGATCGACCGGCAGCGACGGGCCGCTGCGCGGCGGCCTTGCCAATCACGCCTTCAGCCGTGAGACGCTCCAAGGCGCCTGCGCTGTCCAGCGCAGCGAGTCGCGCGACCGGAATCCCGCGGTCGGTGATGACGACCTCACCACCAGCCCGAGCTCGATCGAGCCAATCACTGAGGTGCGCGCGCAACTCGGTCACGGATACCTCCACATCGTGAACTGTACACTCACTGAACCGGTGATTTGTACGTGTCATTCGGGCGTCGCGCCGGTGCGGCCGTACCTGTCTGTGTTCGTAATCGGACCGTTACAACTGGAGTTGGTCATTGTTGGCCAACTGTGCCGGGGTAACGATTG
>NZ_VYIK01000076.1 GCF_008709575.1 Mycobacterium sp. | reverse complement strand
CATGCGTGAGGCACCAACCACCGCTTCGCGCTCACTTTTAGCTGAGGCACCTCGCTGATTTTTCGCGGTTAACCCCGGTTACGGACCAGCTCCAGCACGTCCGGACCGAACTGCTCCAGCTTGCGGGCACCGATCCCGGGGATCGCGACCAGGGCGAGCTCGTCGCAGGGCAGCATCTCGGCGATCGCGATCAGCGTGTTGTCGGTGAAGACCACGTAGGCCGGGACGTTCAGTTCCTTGGCGGTGCGCAGCCGCCATTCCTTGAGTCGCAGCAGCAATTCCTCGTCGAGGTCGGCTGCGCACGTCTGGCACCGGCGCAGCATGGTGGCCGTCGGCGAGGTCAGCGCCTTGTTGCAGATCCGGCACTGCTGTGCCGGGCCGGCGGCGCCACGATTGCGTCGTGGCCGGTTCGGGACCGGGCCAGGTGGTGTCTGGGGAGCGATCCCGGCCAAAAACCGGGACGGCTTGCGGCTCTGCCGACCGCCCGGGGTGCGCGACAGCGCCCAGCTCAGGGCCAGGTGCACACGGGCCCTGGTGATTCCGACGTAGAGCAACCGGCGCTCCTCCTCAACGGCTTCGCTGACCGCACCGTGGGCCAGTGCATGCGAGATCGGCAGCGTGCCGTCGGTCAATCCGACCAAAAACACCGCGTCCCACTCCAGCCCCTTGGCCGCGTGCAGGGACGCCAGCGTGACGCCCTGCACCACCGGAGGGTGGCGGGCCTCGGCGCGTGCCCGTAGCTCGGCGACTAAGCCCGGGAGGTCCAGCTGCGGTCGATGGACCAGCTCCTCGTCGACCAGCTCGGCCAGCGCGGTCAGCGCCTCCCAACGTTCCCTGGCCCGGGTGCCCGTCGGCGGCTGTGCCGTCAACCCGAGCGGCTCAAGGAGTCCGCGGACGCCATCAGACACCGGTCCGTCGGCGCCGCGGGCGGCCGCGCGCTGCAACAACAGCAGCGCCTGCCGGATCTCCTGACGACTGAAGAACCCCTCGCCGCCGCGGACCTGGTAGGAAACGCCGGCCCCGGTCAACGCCTCCTCATACACCTCGGACTGTGCGTTGACCCGATAGAGCACCGCAATCTCAGCGGGTGCAGTGCCGGACTCGACGAGCCGCACGATCGACTTGGCAACCGCGGCAGCCTCGGCGACTTCGTCGGGATACTCCTGAAATGACGGCGCCGGACCCGGATCCCGCTGGCCGACCAAACGCAGCTTGGCGCCGGCCACCCGGCCCTGCGCAGCGGCGATCACCCGGTTGGCCAGCGACACCACCTGCGGGGTGGAGCGGTAGTCGCGCTCCAGGCGCACCACGATCGCGTCCGGAAACCGCCGGGAAAAGTCCAGCAGATACCGCGGTGAGGCGCCGGTGAACGAGTAGATCGTTTGGTTGGCGTCGCCGACGACAGTCAGGTCGTCGCGATCCCCCAGCCACGCCGAGAGCACCCGCTGTTGCAGTGGGGTGACATCCTGGTATTCGTCCACGACGAAGCAGCGGTACCGGTCACGGAATTCCTCGGCCACCGCGGCATCGTTTTCGATCGCCGCCGCGGTGTGCAGCAACAGATCGTCGAAGTCGAGCAGCGTGACGCCGTCACGGCGGGCCTTGAGCGTCTCGTAGCCGGCGTACACGGACGCGATCTGACCCGGGTCCAACGGAACGTCGCGGCACGCCGCCGCGACCGCGTGCGGATACTGCTCCGGGGAGATCAGCGAAGCCTTGGCCCACTCGATCTCGCCGGCCAGGTCACGCACGTCGTCGGTGCTGAGCTTGAGCCCGGCGTTGTGCGCGGCGCGGCCGACCACGGCGAATTTGCTGTCGAGCAGCTGCCAGCCGGTGTCGCCGATGACCCGGGGCCAGAAATAACGCAGCTGGCGGTGCGCGGCGGCGTGAAACGTCAGTGCCTGCACCGCCCCGATGCCGGCGGCCCGGTTGTCGGCGGCGGCGCCCAGTGCGCGCAGCCGGCTGCGCATTTCGCCGGCGGCGCGCTGGGTGAACGTGACCGCCAGCACCTGATGCGCAGCCACGTGGCCGGCGGCCACCAGCGCGGCGATGCGGTGGGTGATGGTGCGGGTCTTGCCCGTGCCGGCGCCGGCCAGCACGCAGACAGGTCCGCGGGGCGCCAGCACGGCCTCGCGCTGGTCGTCGTCGAGGCCGGCGGTCAGCGCGTCGGGGATCACCGGCATGAAGTCCATCTTGGCAGTGCGGGCCGACACGGCCCGGGCAACGCCACGCCGCGGCAATAGGCATGGACTCGGTTATGTTTAACGACTTATGACAGCTTCACTCACCATGTACACCACGCCGTGGTGCGGTTACTGCTACCGCCTCAAGGCGCTGTTGAAGGTCGCCGGTATCTCCTACGAGGAGGTCAACATCGAGCAGGACGCCGCGGCCGCGGAGTTCGTCGGATCGGTCAACGGCGGCAACAAGACGGTTCCGACGGTGAAATTCGCGGACGGCTCGACGATGACCAACCCCGGCGCCGGTCAGATCAAGGCCAAGCTGGCCGAACTGGCCGGATAGCCTCAGCCGGCCGCCCAGGATTCGATGATCACCCGCGCTATCGAAACCGAACCCGGTAGCAGCAGCGTGGCCCCCGGGGAGCTGCTCCAATCGCCGGCGGCCAGTGCGGCGCGGACCTCGTCGCGGGTGAACCATGCCGCCTCGGCGATCTCCCCGTCACTGAATGAGAACTCCTGATCCGGATCGGCGACGGCGTGGAAGCCGACCATGAGCGAGCGCGGAAACGGCCACGGCTGGCTGCCCAGATAGCGCACGTCGCGCACCTCCAGGCCGATTTCCTCGCGGACCTCGCGGGCCACGCAGACCTCGAACGACTCGCCGGCTTCGACGAAACCGGCCAGCAACGAGAACAAGCGCGGCGGCCACACCGTCTGACGGGCCAGCACTGCACGCTCGCCGCCGTCGTGGACCAGGCAGATCACCGCAGGATCGATCCGCGGAAATTCCTCGCGGCCGGTCAGCGGATCGACCCGCGCCCAACCACAGCGCACCGGCTTGGTCGGAGCGCCGTCCACGGGGGAAAACCGCGCGTTGTCATGCCAGTTCAGCAGCGCCAGCGCCGAGGACACCAGTTGCGCACTAGTGTCGTCGAACAGCTCGCCGGAGCGTCGAAGGTCGGCCACCTCGGCATCCGGTGTCCCGTCCTCGGGTTCGCTCAGCGGTCCGCGCACCGCCCACACATGCCGGCCGTCTTCTAAACGGCCCAAAAACACCGCATCCGGGGGTGGCTTGTCGGCCAGCGCGTTCGCCGCACCCAGGACCACCCGGCCACCGGCCACCAGCACCTGATTGCGCGAATCGACTCGAAGCAGTGCAGCGCTAGCCCAGCCGGCGGTGGCCGCCTCGATGTCGGTCCGCAGTTTATCGGCCCGGTCGGCACCGACGCGCGACAGCAGCGGGACCCTCTGCAGCTGGAAATCCACGACCGTTACGGTAGGTGCTGCCGCTACGTGCCCGCTATTTGCCTGTGCTGCGAACGTAGAGCAGCCGGTCACCGGCCTCGATCGCATCGACTTCCGGCGCGTCGACGCGCAACAGTTGCCCGTCGCGGACCACGCCGAGCACGATGTCACGCAGATGCCTTGGCGAGCCACCGACTTCGGTCTGCTCGACTGCACGTTCGGCGATGGCGAATCCCGCGGCCGGCGTCAGCAGGTCCTCGATCATCGCTACCACGCTGGGCGTGGTGGTGGCGATGCCGAGCAGCCGGCCGGCGGTTTCGGAGGACACCACCACGGAGTCTGCCCCGGACTGCCGCAGCAGGTGCTGGTTTTCCGCCTCGCGAATAGCCGCCACGATCTTGGCCTTGGGCCCGATTTCCCGGGCCGTCAACGTGACCAGCACCGCGGTGTCGTCGCGGCTGGTGGCCACGATGACCGCGGCTGCGTGCTGAACACCTGCCAACCGCAGCACGTCGGACTTGGTGGCATCGCCGCGCACGGTCACCAACCCGGCGGCGGCCGCATGGTCGAGGACCGCCTGGTCAGCGTCGACGACGACGATGTCGCCGGCCGGGACCTGGTCGCTGAGCATCGCCGCGACCGCCGTCTTGCCCTTGGTGCCGTACCCGATGACGACGGTGTGGTTGCGCACTTTGTTCCTCCAACGCTGGATTTTCAGTGCCTGCCGGGATGTCTCGGTGAGCACCTCCAGGGTCGTTCCGACCAGCACGATCAGGAACGCGACCCGCAGCGGAGTGATGACCGCGACGTTGACCAGTCGGGCGGCCTGGGTATAGGGGGTGATGTCGCCGTAGCCGGTCGTCGACAGCGACACCGCCGAGTAGTACAGGCAGTCCAGGAAGGTCAGCGGGCGGTTGCCGGCGGCGTCGTGATATCCGCCGCGGTCGAGATAGACAATCCCGGTGGCCACGAACAACGCCACCAGGGCGACGGTCACCCGGCGCGAGATGATGCGAACCGGGCCCACTTCACTTCCCGGGATGCGCAGCACGCCGACCAGCGCATAACTGGGCTGGGTGGTCAACGTCTCGTCGAAACCGCTCCGCCGGCTAGCTCTGGCCACAACTCCCCTTCATCGGCCGGCGCACGACACGGCGCACGACACAATGTAACCCGCACCCACAGTGCATTGCGACGGCGACCAGGCACCCGCATACCGCATGGCGACCTGATCGGCGTCGGCATCACGCAGCTGCCGGCACCGAAGCCCTGTTTACCTGCCCTGACCTCCGCGCTCAGGATCAGGCGCACGGCTTAGTCCGATCATCAGCGGCGAGCAGCGCGGCCAGTTCGTCCGCGTCCGGCAGGGTTTCGGGGACCACGGTGACCGCGTCACGGACGTAGTGGAAAGCGGCGCGCACCAAGGATTCCGGGCAGCCGCTGAGCGCCGCCCAGGCCAGCCGGTATACGCCGAGCTGGATTGCGGCCTGCCGGGCGGATTCCGCGCTGCGCGGCGGCTCGCCGGTCTTCCAGTCCACAACCGTGGCGCCGCCGTCGGGATCGGCGAACACCGCGTCGATGCGGCCGCGCAGCACCGTGTCACCCAGCGCCATCTCGAAAGGCACCTCGACGGCGGCCGGTGTGCGGGTGGCCCATGGCGACGAGCGGAACGCGGCCTGCAGCGCAGTGAGTTGCCCGGCGTCGGCTCCGGACGTGTCCGCGTCGGCTGCGCCGGGCAGGTCAGCCAGATCCAACAACGGGTCAGCTCCGTAGAACCGCGCAACCCAATCGTGAAACGCGGTGCCCAGCGCGGAACGCGGCTCAGGCCGTGCCGGCAGCTGCCGCGTCAACCGCTGCCGTGCGCCCGCCGGGTCGCGGACGACCTCCACCAGGCCACTGACCGAAAGCTGGCAGGGCAGCGCGAGCGCCGGCGGCGACGCTATTCGGGCCCGTTCGGCCAGCAGCGCGTCGACATCGGCGGCCCACTCGTCGGAGCAGACCGGCGCGGAGGCCTGCGGCGGCTCCCCTGCCGACATCGCCGCGGCGACCAGCGCCGCCCCACGCTCCACGTCGGCGCGCCGCGCACCCAGCGGATCAGCCGGCCAGATCGCCTCGACACCACTGTCGCGAAACGGGTTGCGTTCCCCGGCAGCCGGGGCCCAGTGTTCGACGACACCGCAAGCATCGCCGGCGGCTGCTGAGCGTTCGATGATGTCTTTGAGCTCATCCAGAAAGTCGGACGGGCCACGCGGCTTGACCCCCGTGGCACCCCACTGGTGACCGGAAACAAGCAGGGTGTCCTGGGCGCGGGTGATCGCGACGTACAGCAGCCGGCGCTCCTCGTCGAGGCGGCGCTGCTCGAGCTGACGCCGGTGAGCAGCGATCCGGTCCGACAGTTGCTTGCGGTCGGTGACGTCGGAGGTATCCAATTCCGGCACCCCGTACACACCGGCCGAGGCGCGGTCCCCCCGCAGCAGTGGGGGCAGTTCGGCGGCGTCAGTCAGCCAGGACGCCCCCGACGCCGTCGACGGGAAGATTCCCGTCGACAGGTGCGGCACGGCCACCACCTGCCATTCCAACCCCTTGGCGGCGTGGACGGTGAGCACCTGGACCCGCCCGGCGTCGGCAGCTGCCTGCGCTCGCGGCAAACCGTTCTCGACGACGGCGGCCGCGTCGAGGTAGGCGAGCAGACCGGCGACCGACGGCGGCGACAGGTTCGGCGCGCCGCGCGCCCGGTCGGCGTAGCCGTTGACCACGTCGGCGAAGGTGTCGAGGTGCTCGGTGCCGGTCCGGCCCGGGTGAGCCGATTGCGCCGCATGCACCTCGCAGTCGACGCGCAACACCCGGCGCACCTCGGCGACCAGGTCGGGCAGCGGATGACCGAGGTGACCGCGCAGGGCGGTCAGCTCCGCAGCGAGCGCGACGATGCGCCGGTATCCGGAGGCGGAATAGTGGCTCGCCGGCCCGGGATCGTCGATAGCGTCTGCCAGGCACGGCGCCTCGGAGTCGAAGGCCGGCCCCCCGGATGCGAGCCCTATGGCGCGGCGCCACAGTGCGGCGATGTCACGGCCACCGAGGCGCCACCGCGGGCCGGCCAGTACCCGCATCGCGGCCGCGCCGGCGGTGGGGTCGGCGAGCAACCTCAGCATCGCCACCACGTCGGCGACCTCGGGAACCGACAACAACCCGGCCAGCCCAACCACCTCCACCGGGATGCCCCGCGCCCGCAACGCCGCCGCCATCGGGGCAGCGTCGGTGTTGCGGCGCACCAACACCGCGGCGGTGGGCGGCGTGAAACCGTCGGCGTGGGCCCGCTGATAGTGGTGCTGCAGGTGGTCGGCGATCCATTCCCGCTCGGCGGTCACGTCGGCCAGCAGCGCGCACCGCACCGTACCCGGCGAGGCGTCGGGCCGGCATCGCAGCGCTTGGACGGCCACCGACCGTCGTCGCGCGTCGGCCGCCACCGCGTTGGCCACCCGCAGGGCCCGCGACGGATTGCGCCAGCTGGTGCGCAACTCCAGCACCGGCGCGGGGCTGCCGTCAGCCCGGGGGAAGTCGGTGCTGAACCGGGGGAGATTGGTCGCCGAGGCACCGCGCCAGCCATAGATCGACTGGATCGGATCCCCGACGGCGGTCAACGCCAACGTGTCGTCGGCTCCCCCACCGAACAGCGCCGACAACATGATGCGCTGAGCGTGTCCGGTGTCCTGGTACTCGTCGAGCAGCACCACCCGGTAGCTGCTGCGCAGCTGCGCCCCGACGTGCGGCAACTCCCTCGCCAGCCGCGCTGCCGAGGCCATCTGCATGCCGAAGTCCATCACCTTCTCGGCCCGCATCCGCTCGTGCAACGCATCGATCAGCGGCACGACTTCGGCACGCTCGGTCTGGGTGGCCAGCAGCCGCAGCAGCCATTGGCTGGGCCCGCCTCGTTGATAGCGTCCGGCCGGCAAGGTGTGCACGAGGCGTTCCAGCTCCGCCTGGGTGTCGCGCAGTTGCGCGGTGTCGACGAGGTGCTCGGCGAGCTGGCCTGCCAGCCGCAGCACCATGGCGGTGACCGCGGCCGGGGTTTTGTCGGTGCGCAGCTCGCCGCGGTAGCCGTTGACCACGTCGAAAGCCAGCTGCCACAACTCGGTCTCGCTGAGCAGCCGGGCGCCCGGCTCGATGGCCGCGCGCAGGCCATGCTCGCGCACCAGCTGGCCGGCGAATGCGTGGTAGGTGCTCACCGTCGGCGTCCGGGCCGGGTCGGGATCGGGGGGCGTCAGGCCGGCGCCCGCCAGCCGGGCCAGACGGGTGCGGACCCGGCGCAGCAGCTGCGCGGCGGCCTTGCGAGTGAACGTCAATCCCAGTACCTGGCCGGGTTCGGCGTAGCCGTTGGCGACGAGCCAGACCACCCGCGCGGCCATGGTCTCGGTTTTACCGGCGCCGGCTCCGGCGATGACTACCAGCGGTCCCGGTGGCGCGGCGATCACCGCGGCCTGCTCCTCGGTCGGCTGGAAAAGCCCCAGTGTGCAAGCTAATTCGGCGGGGCTGTACCGGGGGGTCATGCCGGCCCTGTCTGCTCGACGCCGCAGTGGGCCGGGCAGCTTGACCGTATGGGGCAGTGCGGACAGCCGTCGTTGACCCGGGCGATGAACTGTGGTCCGGCGGTCTTCGCGGCGAGGTGTCGGATCAGGCTGCGCCACTCGTCGCGCGCGGCCGGGGTCAACGGGTCCTGCTCGCGTTGGGTGGCGTTGCCGGATCCCGGTCGCCCCAGGTACACCAGCCGGGCGCCGCCGGGCTCCTCGCCGTGCGGCAGCAGGCCCTCGGCCACCGCCAGCTGGTAGGCCGCCAGTTGCGCGTGCTGCTGCGCATCGTCCTTGCTGACCGGTGTCTTGCCGGTCTTGACGTCGATGACCACCAGCCGGCCCGCCGCGTCGCGTTCGAGCCGGTCGATGCGTCCGCGCAGCCGAACACCGGCAGCGCCGCCGCCCCGCACCCGCAGGGCTCCGTCAACCTCGACCTCGACGCCGACCTCGGTCAGCTCGCTGCGTGTTTGGGCCCGCCACTGCAGGAATGTCTGCAGCATGGCGCGGTGGCGGGCCAGCTCGTTGGCTGCGAACCAGGGTGAATCGAACGGCAGCTGCTCCCACAACCGGTCCAGCGCCGCCAGCATCGTCGACTCGCTGGCGGCCGGTTCAGCGATCAGCGCGTGCAGCACCGAACCGGTGGTGGCACGCAGATCGCGCGGATTGGCTCCGCCATGGTTTTCGGCCAGCCAGCGCAGCGGGCAGTCGGCCAGCGTCTGCAAGCTGGACGGTGTCAGGGTGACCGTGTGATCCGCCCCGCTGTACAACGGCGCCATGGTGCTGACCGGCGTCATGCCGTACCACTCGGCCGGATCGGCGCCGGGCACCCCGGCCCGGGCCAGCCGGGCCAGCTGTGTCGCCGCGCCGGCCCGAGCCGCCTCGCTCACCGTGCCCGGCGCAGCACACACCACCGCACGCAGTTGACCCACCACCGCCGCCGGCGACAACACCCGGGGCGCGGCGATCGGTTCCAGCCCGGGCGCGGATTCGGTGGCCCAGCGGGCTATCTCGGCGAAAAACACCGATGGCGACACGACCGCGGTTTCGGAACTGCCGTCGCCGGATTCCCCATCAACGGCGGTCACCAGCAACCGCCGCCGGGCCCGGCCCATCGCCGCCACCAGCAGCCGCCGCTCGTCGGCGAGCAGCGGCGCCCGTAACGAGGCGTTGTCGTCGACTCCGTCGAGTACATCGAGCAGCCGCTGGGTGCCCAACACCCCGCCGCGAGGAACGGTGTTGGGCCACAACCCTTCTTGCAGGCCGGCGATCACGACCAGATCCCACTCGTGTCCGAGCGCGGCGTGTGCGCTCAGCACCCGCACCGCCTCGGGCGACTCCGCCGGCTCGGGCCCGTCGGTAGCCAGCTGGACCGTCCCGACGTGCTCGATCAGCCCGCGCAGTGATGCTCCGCCGGTGTTGGACGCGTAAGTGTGGGCTGCGTCGAACAATGCGGTTACCGCATCCAAGTCGCGGCCGGCCTGGGCTCCGGCCGGGCCGCCTCGCTCCCATGCTGCCAGCCAGCGGCGCTGAAGGCCCGAGCGCTGCCACACGGCCCACAGCGTCTCGCGGGGGTCGCGGCCCGCACGATGGCATCGGACCGCCGCGTCCAGCACCGTCCGGACGCGTCGCAGCGGGCAGGCCTGCGCGGGCGGAAGCCCGGCCATGACCAGTCCGGCGGAAGCGTTGCCTGCTGAGCGATCGCCGGACAAAGCGGCCACCAGCAGGTCCGTGTCTCCGAGAGGTTGGTCGCGGGCGTCGGCACGGCGACGCAGGGTTCGGCACAGCCCGCGCAGCGACACCGGGTCCATCCGACCGATCGGCCCGGTCAGCAGCGCCAGCGCCCGCTCGCCGTCCAGTCCGTGGACCACGGTGGCCAGCACGGTCAGCAACGCCCGCGCCGCGGGCTGCTCAGCCAGTGGCCCACCGGGGTCCGGCGAGACGACCGGCACCCCGGCGCGCGCCAGTGCCTGCGACAACCCGGCGGCGATTCGTGGCACTGACCTGACGATCACTGCCATCTGCGACCACGGCAGCCCGTCGATCAGATGGGCGCGCCGCACCGCGTCGGCGATCACCGCGGCCTCCGCATGCGCGGAGGCCGCCAGCCGCATTGTCAGCGATCCCGTGATCGCCGGGTTACCGCAGATCGGACTGCCACCGGGGACTCGGGCTGCGATGCCCGACACCGCGCGAGCGATCTCCGGAGCGCAGCGATACGACCTGGTCAGCGCCACCGCCGGGGCTCCGTCGCCGAGTAACACCGCCGGTTCGGCGCCGCGGAAGCCGAACACCGCCTGGCCGGGATCCCCCGAAATCAGGGTCAGCTCGGCGCCGGCGGCCAGCACCCGCACCAGGCGGGCGGCCTGCGGGTCGAGCTGCTGGGCGTCGTCGACCAGCAGCACTCGGATCCGGGCGTGCTGGGCAGCCACCAGGCCAGGGTCGACGGCAAGGGCCTCCAGGGCCGCCCCGATCAGCTCGGCAGCGCCCACCTCCGGTGTCGTCGCCTGCGGAGCCGCGGTGCCGACGGCCGCACGCAGCAGCATCACCTGCTCGTACTGGCGCGCGAACCGGCCCGCGGCCACCCATTCCGGGCGCCCGCAGGCCCGGCCCAGCTGTTGTAGCTCTTGGGGGCCGATGCCGCGTTCAGCGCAGCGGGCCAACAGATCCCGCAACTCTGTGACGAACCCGGCGGTGCGCAGCGCGGGCCGCAGCTGCACGGGCCAAGCCGTCCCCGCCGCGCGGCCATCGGCGATGTCGCCGGCCAGTAGTTCGGCGATGATTTGATCTTGCTCTGCGCTGGGGACCAGTCGCGGCGGCGGGTCGCCGGCCCGCTGTGCGGCTAGCCGCAACACCGCGAACGCATAGCTGTGCACCGTGCGCACCAGCGGCTCCCGGATCGCCGGAACCAGCCCTTGGCCTACCCGCGAGCCCAACAACTGCCTCGTGAACGCAGTGCGCGCCCGGGTTCCCACCCGGCCGGGCGTCAGCAACAATACCGACCCCGGGTCGACACCGGCGGCGATGCGCTTGGCCGCGGCGTTGGCCAGCAGAGTGCTTTTGCCGGTGCCCGGTCCACCCAGTATCCGCAGCCGGCCACGCAAACCCGGGTCGAACACCATGTCCGCTTCGGGACCCCACCGATAAGCCTGCCGATCTGACCGCCGAGATGACATAGCGGCATGACACCACAGCGGTCCGACAAGTCCGCCCACCGAAACCCGTCGGCGACCAACTGGCACTATCGATGCGTGAGCCTGCATGTGCACCGCTATGGGCCGCCGGGACCGGTGCGGTTGCTGGCGATCCATGGGTTGACCGGCCATGGGCAGCGGTGGCGATCACTGGCGGCGGGCCATCTGCCCGACATCAGCGTCGCGGCACCCGATCTGCTCGGGCACGGCAGGTCGTCGTGGGCGGCACCGTGGACTATCGATGCCAACGTCACCGCACTGGCCGGCCTGCTCGACGATCTCGCCGATGCCCCGGTGGTCGTAGTCGGGCATTCCTTCGGCGGCGCGGTTGCGTTGCACCTGGCCAACGCGCATCCCGACCGGGTGAGCGCCTTGGTGCTGCTCGACCCGGCGATCGGGCTGGACGGTGAGTGGATGCGCAAGATCGCCGACGCGATGCTGGCCTCCCCCGACTATCCGGACGCCGCGCAGGCCCGCGCCGAGAAGTCGGCGGGTTCGTGGGTCGATGTCGAGCCCGCACTGCTCGACGCCGAACTCGAGGCGCATCTCGTCGAGCTGCCGAACGGGCGGTACGGCTGGCGGGTCAGCCTGCCGGCGATGATGTCTTACTGGAGTGAGCTGGCCCGGGCGATCGTGTTGCCGCCGCAGGGAATCCGGACGACAGTGGTGCGGGCGGCGTGGACGGTGCCGCCGTATGTCGGTGACGAGCTGATCGCGGGCCTGCGCGGCCGGCTGGGTTCCGACTTCGAGCTGGTGGACTTGGATTGTGAGCACATGGTGGCCCAGGCCAAACCCGCCGAGGTCGCCGCGCTGATCCGCAATGACCTTGCCCACCGGTGATCGCGGCGTTCCGCGACAGTGCACTGAGCGACGGCCCCTCTCGGGAACTCGTCACACGGATCAGAGGACGAGACGGACCAGCGCAGCCGTGCGGACCAGCCCCGGGAAAGCCTCTGCGGTAGAGCGCGGGTGCAGCGCGTGGACCGCCAGCCGGAACATCAACGCCCGCAACAACATCTGCGGCCACTCCGGCAAGGCGCTCCAGCGCTCGATGAGCCCTTCATCGGCTTCGCCCCACGACAACGCGTCGACGACCACCACGCCGGCGGCCCACGACGCCGGCCGCCAGTACGGGGTGATGTCGGTGATCCCCGGTGCGGCGGTGCCCGCGAAAAGCACCGTACCGTAGAGGTCGCCATGCACCAGCTGGCTGGGGCTCTTGGTTCGCCGTCGCAGTCCGGCAAGCTGATTGAGCAGCTCGATCGACCGCTGACCGTCGGCCGACGGCGGAGCGGTCCGCGCCGCCGGCGGCACCGACTGCAGCGGCCGATCCTCCCAGGCGGCTCGGTCTGCAGCAATGAACACGTCGATATCGGCCCACGGCAGCGACGGACCCTGGGTCAGGAATCGTGGTCGTTCCAGTTTGCTGGTAGCTTCGTGCAGCCGCACGGCCGTGGAGACGACTTCGTCGTGTCGGGGCTCGGGCGCACCGGCAACGAAAGTATCGGCCCGCCAACCCGAAACCACGTAGCGACCGTCGGTCGATCGAACCGGCCGGGCTAGGCGGACCCCGTCGACGAACAGCGTCTCACGCACCCGGGCGGACCACGCGGCCCGAGCGTGATCGGCCACCATCGATAGCACCACTTCGCCGCAGCGCCAGCCGCCTTCCCAGCCGGCACCCAGCGGCACCGGTGTCACACCACTTAAACCGAACGCCGCTAATACATGCTCGGGCGGCGGCTCGACGGTCATTGGCTTAGCTTAATAGCGCTCAGCTGCGGCGACGCGGGCCGACACGCCTTCGCGCAGCGCGCTCTGCATCGTCGCCGGCCGGCCCAATTCGGCCGACTCCTCCTCATCGCGCAGCGCGCTCTGCATCGTCGCCGGCCGGCCCAATTCGGCCGACTCCTCCTCATCGCGCAGCGCGCTCTGCATCGTCGCCGGCCCGGCCTAGTACATCACCATGTCAGGCTGCATCTGTCTGGCCCATGCGACGATTCCTCCTTGCAAGTGCATCGCGTCGGTGAATCCGGCCTTCTTCACAGCGGCCAGCACCTCGGCGGAGCGCACACCGGTCTTGCAATAGAACACCGGAATCCGGTCCTGGGGCAGTTGCGCCAGGCCCGCGCCGGAGTTGATGGCCGACTTCGGAATCAACTGCGCGCCGTCGATGCGGTTGATCGCCCACTCTGCCGGCTCGCGCACGTCTATCAGGGCAATCTTCGTGCCGGAGTTCAACAGCTCATGCAGCTCTTGCGGGGTGATGGTGGAGTCGGCCGCCGCGTCGGCGACGTCTTCGGAGACCACACCGCAGAACAGCTGGTAGTCCATTAACTCGGTGATCTTCGGCGTCGACGGATCCCGGCGGATCGTGATGGTTCGGTAACTCATCTCGAGTGCGTCGTAGATCATCAACCGGCCCAACAGCGGCTCGCCGATGCCTGTGATCAGTTTGATCGCCTCGGTGCTCATCACCGACGCGATCGAGGCGCACAGCACGCCCAGCACCCCGCCCTCGGCGCAGGACGGCACCAGACCCGGTGGCGGCGGCTCAGGATATAGGTCGCGGTAGTTGATGCCGCGGCCATCGGGGGCATCCTCCCAGAACACCGACACCTGGCCCTCGAAGCGGTAGATCGAGCCCCAGACATAAGGCTTGCCGGCAAGTACCGCAGCATCGTTGACCAGGTAACGGGTGGCGAAGTTGTCGGTGCCGTCGAGAATTAAGTCGTATTGCCCGAACAGGTCCACGGCGTTGCCGGGTTCCAGCCTCATCTCGTGCAGCCGCACCGCAACCAGCGGGTTGATCTCGGCGATCGAATCGCGCGCCGACTGCGCCTTGGACCTTCCCAGGTCGGATACGCCGTGGATGATCTGGCGCTGGAGGTTGGACTCGTCGACGACATCGAAGTCGACGACGCCGATCGTACCGACTCCGGCAGCGGCCAGGTACAACAAGGCCGGGGATCCCAGCCCGCCTGCGCCGATCACCAGAACGCGGGCATTTTTGAGCCGCTTCTGCCCCTCGACACCTAGGTCGGGAATGATCAGATGCCGGCTGTAGCGGGCCACCTCGGCACGGCTGAGCTCCGCGGCTGGTTCAACCAGCGGCGGCAACGACGTCGACACCGATATCTCCTCAGTTTTGCTCGTCAAGATCGTAGTTGTCGCAGCGCTCTGCACCCATCACATGACCGAATCAACATCGAAGCACCGGCGAGGCTTCCCCGGCTCGATTGCCCGATTACGGGATCGGGTAAGGCCAGGGATTGAATCGGCAGGTCTTGCCGTCGGCCTTGACCCATTCCGGGTCGAATCTCGCCGCGTCATTATCCGAGGTGGAAAACGTCTGCTGCATCATCACCGGCGCCAGACCGCCGGATTTGTCGCACGACTCGTGCCGCAGATAACCGATGGCGTGGCCAACCTCATGATTAATGACGTACTGGCGGTACGACCCGATGTCTCCCTCGAACGGAACCGCACCGCGGACCCACCGCGCCTCGTTGATGAAAACCCGCGGTTGCGCGTCGGGACCGAACGACGGGTTGTAGCACGACGTCTCCAGCGGGAACTCGTCACCACAGCCCTCGCGCACTGTTGCCGGCGAGCTCATCGAGATCCGGAAGTCGGGATTGCCCTGGTCGGCTGCGTCGACGCGGATGAACGCGAATTGCGGGTTGTGTATCCAGCTCTTCGGATTAGCCAAGGTCTGGTCGACCATCCGTGCGAACGCGTCGTCACCGCCGAACATGCTGGGGTCGATACCGTTTTCCACCTCGACCGTGTACCGAAACACCTTCGCCGTGCCCTGGCCGACCTTCGGCATGGTGCCGGGAACTATGCGCCAGGTGTTGTCCCCGGCCTCGGCAAACTGCCCGCCGTCTGGCAGCACTCCGGTCGGCAGGTTCGCGTCGAACTGGGTCAGCCCGCGCGGCGGCGCGTCGATAATCGCGGTGCCTACCGCGCCGATCTTCGGCGGACCCTGAACCGGTCCTTCCGAGGCCGGGGCCGAGGCACCGGTGTCGCTGACCGTCTGATAAACAACCACCCCGGTCACGGCCGCCAGCACCGGCAGCGCGTAGGCGCGCCAGCCATAGGTGGACACGAACCGGCCCAACCAGGTCTGTTTGCGCCAGCGGCGGGAGCTGTCCCGTGCGGACCGGGGTCGTCCCGCACCCCAGGCCAGCGGGTCCCGCTGCGCGCGCAGGGGTTCACGCCGGTCGTCGCGGCAGACCGGTACGCGGCCGGATGCGCGCCAATCCGGTTCGTCGGTCACTGATCCAGGATGGCACATTCTTTGCTTCTAGCGACGCTAGCTGCACCTGATGGCGCCCCATTGGCTGCCCGAGGGTGTCGACCGCGCTGTTTGGCCCCTGTCCGGCGTCGATGGTGATCCGTTGGCGAAGCGGGTAGTAGTGTCGGTGCGACGAGCAGCAAATAGCCGCATCGGTGGCCACCGAATCGAGGGGTTGATGAGCGATCTCGCCAACGCGGTCGGGCGGACCGGCGTCCAACCGACCGGCAGCAATCGACCGGTGGAGACCGCCGCCCGTCGCGGTAACCGTCTGCCCCGCGATGAGCGCCGCGGCCAGCTCCTTATCGCCGCCAGCGACGTTTTTGTCGACCGCGGCTATCACGCCGCCGGTATGGACGAAATAGCGGAGCGGGCCGGTGTCAGCAAACCCGTTCTCTACCAGCACTTCACCAGCAAACTGGAGTTGTATCTGGCAGTCTTGCAGCGGCACGTAGACAATCTGGTCTCGGGCGTACGCCAGGCGCTGCGTACCACCACCGATAACCGGCAACGGTTACGCGCGGCCGTGCAGGCGTTCTTCGACTTCATCGAGCACGACAGCCAGGGCTACCGGCTGATCTTTGAAAACGACAACGTCACCGAGCCACAAGTTTCCGCACAGGTCCGGGTGGCCACCGAGGCATGTATCGACGCGGTGTTCGACCTGATCAGCGCCGACTCTGGATTGGATCCGCACCGAGCGAGGATGATCGCCGTGGGGCTGGTCGGTATCAGCGTCGACTGCGCACGATACTGGCTGGACACCGACCGGCCGATTTCCAAGGAAGACGCCGTGGAAGGAACCGTCCAGTTCGCCTGGGGTGGCCTGTCGCACGTTCCGCTTACCCGCTCTTAGTCGAGCCGGCCCCGATTCCGAAGCCGACCTTGCGCGCGTCGGCGACACCGATTTCCACGTAGGCAATTTTGGCAGCCTGGATCAGGAAACGACGACCCTTCTCGTCGGTCAGACTCAGCACGTCGGAGCCCTTACCCAGCGCAGCGGTGACCGATTCCTCGACCTCGCTGGGTGTCTGCGCGCTGGTGAAGACCAGTTCGCGCGGGCTGTCTGTGATACCGATCTTGACCTCCACCCGGGCACCTTCCTTGCTAGACATTCTCTGCAAGCAGGCTAGTGGACGACCCGGACGCGCGCCGCGAAAGACGGTTCCCGGCAATCGGTCGGCAGACGCCGCACCCGCTGCCACCGTCGCCAAATCGTGACCGAAACGCGCGCGCGGCGCCCGGATCGGACCCCACCGAGATCGATAACATCTGCCTCATTAGCACCACAGATCACGTGGATAGCGCCATCTACGACTATCCGGACGACGACATCTATCCCGAAAGCGATGCGCTTTACGGGTCAGCCGACCGTCGGTGGCGGCCGGTTGCCACCATCGCCGGCGTGGTGTTCGTCCTGGCGGTGATCGCCACCGTCGTCATCGTCAACGGCGGCGATAGTGCCTCGACGTCGGCGACGGTGGCGCCACCCAGCCGCACGGTAACCGCAGGCCGGCCCACACCGCCGTCGGTGCCGCCCACCCCGTCACTGCCGCCGGAGACAGTGACCACCGAGACGCCGCCGCCGCGAGCACCCACCAA
>NZ_VYIK01000075.1:9158-17168 GCF_008709575.1 Mycobacterium sp. | reverse complement strand
CACTGCCGCCGGAGACAGTGACCACCGAGACGCCGCCGCCGCGAGCACCCACCAATACCGCCGTGCCCACCGAGCTGCCCACCGCAACTCCGCCGCCGGCGGCCAGTGCCATGCCACCGCCACAGCTGAACCCTCGCGCCTTCGTCTACCAGGTAACCGGTACCAAGCAGATCTTCGACCTGGTCAGTGTCGTCTACACCGACGAACAGGGCATGCCGCATACCGATCTCAACGTCTCGCTGCCCTGGTCGAAGACTGTGGTGTTAAGTCCGGGCGTACAGTTGACATCCGTTATCGCGACGAGCTTGATGGGACGACTGAACTGCGCGATCACCGACGCCGAGGGTCACGTGGTGGTCGCATCGGCCACTAACTCGATGATTGCCACCTGTACCCACTAGACCTGGGCGCTCAGGCCAGACCCAGTTCCCGCATCCGGGCATCGTGGGTGTTCTGCAACCGATCGAAGAACCCCGCCAGCTGCGTGAGTCCGTCGGTGCCCGACACCACCAGGTCGACCAACTCGTCGTGCTCGGCCAATACGTATTGGGCCTGGGTGATCGCCTCACCGAGCAGCCGACGCGACCACAGCGCCAACCGGCTGCGCTGTTTGGCGCTGCTAGTCACCGCGGCACGCACCTCAGCGACGACGAACTGCGAGTGGCCGGTCTCTGACAACGTCGCACGCACCACGTCGGCTACCTCATCGGGCAAACCATCGGCGATCTCGAGATAGAAATCGGCTGCCAGCGCATCGCCGACAAAAGTCTTGACCAAGGCCTCGAGCCAGGTGCTCGGGGTGGTCAACCGGTGATAGTCATCGAGGGCCGAAGAATACTTCGACATCGCGGCAACCACGTCGACACCGCGGCTTTCCAACGCCTCGCGCAGTACCTCGAAATGCCCCATTTCGGCGGCGGCCATTCGGGCCATCGAAATACGCCCTCGCAAGTTGGGTGCCATTCGAGCCTCGTCCGCAAGTCGGTAAAAAGCCGCGACTTCACCGTAGGCCAGCAGGGCGAACAACTCGTTGACACCGGGGTGATCCGCCGACAGCCCCGGCCGGGGCGGATCGGCTAACCGCTCGGCGCGCGAAAGCGGATTCATGACAACACCTTATGCCCGCCGGCGGCTACCCGCCGCGCCCGGCTGCACCGGGCTGGCGATCACCGACCCAAGCCCGCCGGCGGCGACCCGCCGCGCCCGGCTGCACCGGGCTGGCGATCACCGCTGGCCATGACTGGCTATGATGGCTAGCGGTGGTGGCGATGAACGGCGATGAAGCTCGATAGCCATCACTGGGAAATGTGCGTGCACGCAGTTGGCTCGCTTCGATTCGACGCAGGGCCTCCGCGGATCGGCTACGTCTTCGGTATGCACTCGTGCGCGCGTCGACCACGGTGACCCGGCCGAAAACGGCCGAAAACGAGCGAAAACTAAACTGAAAGGCACATCCGCCCACGCATGACCCCCGTATTACACGCGACCCAGTTGACATTTGCCAAACTCGGAGTCCGCGGCGAAATAGTCCGTGCACTAGTCGATGAAGGCATCGAACATCCCTTTGCTATCCAGGAGCTGACTCTGCCGCTCGCGCTGGCCGGTGACGACGTGATCGGCCAGGCCCGCACCGGCATGGGTAAAACCTTCGCATTCGGTGTGCCGCTGCTACAGCGCATCACTCGCGGCGATCAACCGCTCAACGGCATCCCGCGGGGCCTGGTCGTGGTGCCCACCCGCGAGCTCTGCCTGCAGGTACACGGCGACCTGTCCGCCGCCGCCAAGTACCTCACCGCCGACGACGGTCGCCCGCTATCAGTGGTGTCGATTTACGGGGGCCGACCCTACGAGCCCCAGGTCGAGGCGCTGCGCGCCGGCGCCGATGTGGTGGTCGGCACGCCCGGCAGATTGCTCGACCTGGCCCAGCAGGGCCACCTCCAGCTGGGTGCGTTGGCCGTGCTGGTGCTCGATGAAGCCGACGAAATGCTGGACCTCGGCTTTTTACCCGATATCGAACGGATCCTGCGCCAGATACCCGAAGGCCGCCAATCGATGCTGTTTTCGGCGACCATGCCGGGCCCGATCATCACATTGGCCCGCACCTTCATGAACCAGCCCACCCATATTCGGGCCGAAGCACCGCATTCCTCGGCAGTACACGACGCCACCGAACAGTTCGTCTACCGCGCCCACGCGCTGGACAAGGTGGAATTGGTCAGCCGGGTGCTGCAGGCCCGCGACCGCGGGGCCACGATGATCTTCACCCGCACCAAGCGCACTGCCCAGAAGGTGGCCGACGACTTGGCTGCGCGCGGCTTCGCTGTTGGCGCCGTCCACGGCGACCTTGGGCAGGCAGCCCGTGAGAAGGCGCTCAAGGCGTTCCGAACCGGCGACATCGACGTGCTGGTTGCCACCGACGTCGCGGCTCGGGGCATCGACATCGAGGACGTCACCCACGTCATCAACTACCAGTGCCCCGACGACGAGAACACCTATGTGCATCGCATCGGGCGCACCAGTCGGGCCGGGCGCCCCGGCGTGGCGGTCACTCTGGTGGACTGGGACGAGTTGCCTCGCTGGTCGCTGATCGACAAAGCCCTGGGCCTGGGCTGTCCCGACCCGGCCGAAACCTATTCGAGTTCGCCGCACCTCTACACCGAGCTGGGTATCCCGGCCGAGGCGGGCGGCGCTATCGGGGCGACGCGCCGATCGCCGGCTCCACGTAGCACCGTCAACAGCCGTGAGGGTAGGCAACCTCGAAACCCTACCCGGTCGCGACGCCGCACCCGCGGCGGCAAACCGGTGACCGGGCACCCACAGGCCAGCACCGCCGACAATGGTGAGGGCTCAGCGGAGAATCCTCCTGCCGTGGCATCCGGCAACGGCTCGCGCAGCAGGCGACGCCGTCGCCGACCACGCAAGGCCGCAAGCGCACCCGCCAACACCAACTGAGCCGACGCTCACGGCCGACCGATGGTCAAACCCGAACGTCGCACCAGAGCCGACCTGTTGGGCGCAGCCACAATCGTCGTGGTGATCGCCGCAGTCAGCGTCCTCATCTGGTGGACCAGCGACGCCCGAGCCACCATCAGCAGGCCGGCGGCCGTACCCGCGCCCAACCCGGCCGTGGCGCACGAGGTGCCCGGCTCCCTCCAACAGCTGTGGAGCGCCCACAGCGCAGCGACCACGGCACCGGTGGCGGTCGGAGGGACGGTGGTCACCGCAGCCGGACGGACGGTCGACGGCCGCGACCCGGCCACTGGTCAGGTGCGCTGGAGCTACGCCCGAGGCACCGAACTGTGCGCGGTGTCGTGGGTCTACCGGTACGCCGTCGCGGTCTACCGCGATGACCGCGGCTGCGGCCAGGTCAGTACGCTCGACGGCTCCACCGGCCAACGCGGGCCCGCACGCAGCAGCTACGCCGACCGGCACGTCGACGTATCCTCGGACGGCACCACGGTGCTGTCAGCGGGTGATACTCGACTGGAGCTATGGCGAGCGGACATGGTGAGGATGCTGTCCTACGGCGAAATCGACGCCAGGGTGAAGCCGTCCTCCAAGGGATTGCACACCGGATGCGCGCTGACGTCGGCAGCGGCGAGTTCCGTGGCGGTGTCGGTGCTGGAGGCATGCCCGAAACAGACCGACCTGCGGCTGACATTGCTGCGTCCGAGCAAAGAAGAAGACGAACCCGAGCAGCGGTATGTGCCTGAGCCGGGGATCGCCCCGGGATCCGGCGCCCGCGTGCTGGCGGTGTCGCAGACCAATACCGCGATCTACCTCCCGCGGCCAGCGCCCCGGGTCAACGTCGTCGACGCGGACGGCGTCACCGTGGCGAGCACGCTGCTGCCCAAGCCGCCGTCAGCGCCGGGGGCGGTGACAAAGCTCGGCAACCTGATCACCTGGTGGAACGGCAATGCTGTGCTGGTATTCGATGCCACGACGCTCGCCTACCGCTTCACCATCACCGCGGCCGGCCCGGTCGTTCCGCTGGGACCGGCGACGCTGATGGCGAACCGCCTGCTGGTTCCGGTCAGCGGCGGGATCGGTGTCTATGACCCGGCCACCGGCGCCAATGAGCGCTACCTGCCGGTGACCCGGCCACCGGGCACCTCTCGGGTGATCCCCGCGGTGATCGGGTCTCGCGTACTCGAGCAACGCGGCGACACCATCGTCGCGCTGGGCTAAGCTGTCAAGCCTCGAGGCCGAAGACCGGCAGCGGTGTACCTGACTTCCAATGCTGCAGCAGCGCGTGGGCCAACTCGCGGTAGGCGGCGGCGCCTTTGTTCTTGCGCGTGGCCAGCACCGACGACCCCGACGCGCTGGCCTCGGCGAAGCGAACCGTCCGCGGAATGGGCGGAGCCAGCACCGGCAGACCGTAGCGGTCGGCGACGTCAAGGAGCACGTCGCGGGTATGGGTGGTGCGGGGGTCATACAACGTCGGCAACGCGCCCAGTAGCCGCAGGTTCGCATTGGTGATCTGCTGAACGTCGGCAACCGTCCGCAAGAACTGACCGACGCCGCGGTGCGCCAAGGTCTCGCATTGCAAGGGCACGATCACCTCGTCGGCGGCCGTCAGCCCGTTGAGAGTGAGCACCCCCAGCGACGGCGGACAGTCCACGACAACCACGTCGAACTGCTCGACGAGCTTATCCAGCGCGCGCTTGAGCGCGTATTCGCGACCGGCCCGCATCAGCAGCATCGCCTCCGCGCCCGCCAGATCAATGTTGGCCGGTAGCAGGGTCATGCCCTCCGGGGTGGCGACCAAGGCAGCGTTGGGTTCCACCTCGCCGAGCAGCACCTCGTGGACCGAAACCGCAAGCTTGTCCGGATCGTGCCCGAGTGAGAACGTCAGACAGCCCTGCGGATCGAGGTCGACGAGCAGCACTCGTTGTTCCATCTCCGCGATCGCGGCTCCCAGCGAGGCCACCGTCGTCGTCTTGGCCACCCCGCCCTTCTGGTTGGCTATCGCCAGCACCCGGGTGTCAGTCACAAGCGCCGCCCCTTCTCATTGCCGCCGCGCGGTCACAGAGCCATCCTGACATCTTTCGCCGACTCCCCGGCGACAATCCCGCGTCGGGCAGAATCGGTCGATATGGGCCGGGAAAATAATCACGAAAACCATCGGCTGGTGCTGGTGCGTCATGGGGAGACCGAATGGTCGAAGACAGGGCAACACACCAGCCGTACCGACCTCGAACTCACCGAGACCGGGCGGAATCAGGCTGTGGCCGCCGGACAAGCGCTCGCAAAATTGCACCTCGACAACCCGGTGGTAATCACCAGTCCGCGCCGACGCGCAGTGGTGACCGCGGAGCTCGCCGGCCTGGTCATCGATGAGGAAACGCCGTTGATCGCCGAATGGGACTACGGAGCCTACGAAGGCTTGACCACCGCGCAGATCCGGGAATCGGACCCCGACTGGCTGGTGTGGACACATGGCTGTCCCGACGGCGAAACAACCACGCAAGTTGCCGAGCGCGCCGACGCGGCCGTCGCGCTGGCACTCGACCACATGGCGTCGCGCGACGTGCTGTTCGTCGGCCACGGCCACTTCTCCCGCGCGGTGATCGCCCGCTGGATCGAACTGGCTCTGATCGAAGGGAGTCGCTTCGGCATGGCCGCAGGTTCGGTCGCGGTCTGTGGCTTCGAGCACGGAATCCGCCAAGTCGCCGTGTTGGGCTGTCCACTTAGGGTCGCGCCCGGGTGACCCCAGAAGTGATCCGCCGGCGTTCTGAGCCGCCGTTCGTACTGTGCGGTCCGGCTGAGGCGCTCATCGCGGACGGCGTGCAGGGCCGGTACCGCGACGTAACCGGCGCACTAACCGCGTTGCGCTCTGGACGAGCACCAATCATCTTGGGCGCGTTGCCATTCGACGTTGCCCAGCCTGCCGCATTGATGGTGCCGGACGCGGTGCGACGCACGCAAGGGCTGCCCAACTGGCCGCGCGGCCCGCTGCCGCCGGTGCGGGTGGCTGCGGCCTTCCCCTCACCCGAGGAACACCGCGCGCGTGTCTGCACTGCGCGCGATCACCTGACCGCACCCAATAGCGCCCTGCGCAAAGTCGTGCTGGCCCGCGCGTTGCGGCTGGCCGGAGATGCGCCATTGGATGCTCGGATTATCCTGCGCAGGCTGACCGCGACCGACCCGCACGCCTACGGATATCTTGTCGACCTGACCTCGGCAGGCGGCCGCTATGCAGGTATGGCCCTGGTGGGTGCCAGCCCGGAACTGCTGGTCGCCCGCGACGGCGAACGGGTGGTGTGTCAGCCGTTCGCGGGTTCGGCCCCGCGGCTGGCCGACCCCCAGCTCGACAGCGCCGCGGGCGCCGCGCTCGCCGCCTCGACCAAGAACCTCCATGAACACCAGTTGGTCATCGATGCGATGCGTGATGCCCTGCGTCCGCTGTGCAGCGAGCTGACGATGGCGTCCACACCGCAACTGACCCGCACCGCGGCGCTGTGGCATCTCAGCACGCCGATGAGCGGCCGGTTGCGCAAGAGTTCTACTACCGCATTGGATTTGGCGTTAGCACTGCATCCCACACCGGCGGTCGGGGGCGTTCCCGCCGACGCCGCTGCGCAGCTCATCGGGAAGCTCGAGGGCGACCGTGGCTTCTACGCTGGCACGGTGGGCTGGTGCGACGCCAACGGCGACGGCCGATGGGTGGTGTCCATCCGCTGTGCGCAGCTGTCCGCTGACCGCCGCACCGCGGTTGCCCACTGTGGCGGTGGGATCGTCGCCGAGTCCGACCCGGACGACGAAGTCGCGGAGACCACAACGAAATTCGTTACCATTCTCTCGGCGCTGGGGATTCACTTCGACTAGCGATCGTGACGCTGGGGTCACGCTCGCCGCCCGCCGTGACGCTGGCGTCACGCTCACCGCGTCGGCGACGTCGAGGCGCTTGGGTGCCCCGACCGGGTTGCCGTGAGCGTCCCGGTAGTGCAGCGCCCGACGCACATTGTTGAGATCCACCACCACCGGACCTGCGGCGCGCACGTCACAACCGGCCCGATAGGGCAGCGGTCCGATCGCCCAAGAGGCGCTCAGACACCGACCGGCACGCCCAGGTTTGCCGGTGAAGGTGTGCGACATAGAGTGGCCGCTGCTGATCCGCGCCGCCCACTGGCCGCCGCGGTGGCTGAACACCGTTCAGCCTGGGTTGCATACCTCTTCGGCGTGCCGGCTTTCCGGCGGGCGTCACCCTCGGCGGCGCGTAACGTGTCGCCGGTCGGGGCAGCCGGCTGTTTTCGATGATGGTGATCGCCGCCCGCAACCCACCGATGTGCCGGTGCTGGTCGACATTGCCGGCGATGACCGCATGAGCCCAGCGAGCGCTGGCGCGTTCTTGCGCGCGTTCACTGCGCAGCTTCCTCACACACCCTCCCGGCCCTAACGCCAGTTCCCAACCTGACGCCAGCAGGCGTTATCGGGCGGATCGGCGTGTGTTTCGCGTGCTGAACGGAAATAGTGACACGATGATCCTCGCGTGGCGGTCTACCACCGCTCTTGAGCAGCACCTATCGGGTATCAGCCCTCGACCTGGTCGAACCAGGCCGAGCGGCGGCGACCCATCGCACCGCGGCCGGGCTGAACAGCAAAGCCAACACACTCAGCGCCACGCTCGCCACCGTCACCCCGGCCAGCGGACGAGCGGAGTCGACCGCCAGATACCACGCGACCGGCAACAGCAATAACTCGGTGACAACCGCGAGCCCGCGACCCCAGCGCCGGCCGACCATCAGCGCCCGCCCAGCGGCCGACACTGCGCCACCGACCAGGGCGAACCATCCTGCGGTTCCGAAACTATTGACTACTCGCTGATCGGCCCCGGTCAGGCCACGGAGCAGCAAAACAGCGGCCAGCGCCAGCGCCGCCACGCCCTGTAGGGCAACGATCAGCCCGGCTCCCCGCACAGCAGCCGGGACCGGATTGCTCATATCACCAGCGTAGTGGTGATCGCCAGCGCGGCGAAGCCGCGCGCCGCGGATCATCACCGCAAAAGCC
>NZ_VYIK01000075.1:0-9060 GCF_008709575.1 Mycobacterium sp. | reverse complement strand
TAGTGGTGATCGCCAGCGCGGCGAAGCCGCGCGCCGCGGATCATCACCGCAAAAGCCAGTGGTGATCGCCAGCGCGGCGAAGCCGCGCGCCGCGGATCATCACCGCAAAAGCCAGTGGTGATCGCCAGCGCGGCGAAGCCGCGCGCCGCGGATCACTTCGACCCGCTACTGCTCACACCGCCTCGCAGCCGGCACTGTCACCGCGCCTAAGCTTTGCCCTCATGCGTGCCGTGCTGATCGTCAACCCGACCGCGACTTCCACCACCGCCGCGGGGCGCGACCTGCTCGCGCACGCACTCAAAAGCCGTCTGCAACTGACTGTCGAGCACACTCGCTACCGCGGCCATGGCGGCGAGATCGCGCGGGCTGCCGCCCGGGACGGCGTTGACCTCGTCGTCGTGCATGCCGGCGACGGCACGGTGAGCAATGTGGCCAACGGCCTGCTCGGACCGCCGGGAGCAACGTCGCGCGAACACGTCCCGGCGGTGGCGATAGTGCCGGGCGGTTCGGCGAACGTGCTGGCGCGCTCTCTGGGAATTGCGATCGATCCGGTTGAAGCCACAAATCAGCTGATCGGGCTTCTCGATGAGTACGGCCGACAGCACAAATGGCGCCGCATCGGGCTCATCGACTGCGGCGAGCGATGGGCGTTACTCAACGCCGGGATGGGGGTCGACGCCGAGGTGGTCCGCGCTGTCGAAGCCCAACGCGCGAAGGGCTCAAAGGTCACCCCGGCCCGTTACATCCGCGCGGCCGTACCGGCGGTGTTGGCCGCCGCTCGTCGAGATCCGACTCTGACGCTGCACCTACCCGGCCGCGACCCGGTATCGGGGGTGCATTTCGTTTTTGTTTCCAACTCCAACCCGTGGACTTACGCCAACGACCGGCCGGTGTGGACCAACCCCGACTGCACCTTCGAGGCAGGCCTGGGGGTGTTCGCGACGACGAGCCTGAGCGTAGTGCCCACGTTGCGGCTGGTGCGACAGATGTTTTCCAAGCGACCCAAGTTGGAAGCCAGACAACTCGTGCGTGATGACAACGCGGCCTGTGTACGGGTTACCTGCACCGGCCCACCAATCGCCAGCCAGTTCGATGGCGACTACCTGGGCGAGCGTCAGCAGATGACGTTTCGCGCGGTTCCCGCGATGTTGGACGTCGTCGCCCCACCCTTAAAAACCTCGTCTGACGTGGGTTAACGCCCGCCGACACGTCGTCATGCTGCCGATGCGCCGCCGATCCTATTACACCCGGGTAAGGATTTCGGTAACAGTAAGTCAAAGTGAGATTGCCCACGTGCGAACATGCCCTATTGACATCTGTTGAGCCTATGAAACGATCGAATCACCGCGTGCAAAGGGTGCTGACGTTTCTTGTGCCCGCGTTAACAGCCGAAGAAAAACGCAGGTGCGCACTGCTGCGCACATAGTTGAGGAGTAACGACGTATGGATTGGCGCCACAAGGCGGTCTGTCGCGACGAAGACCCGGAGCTGTTTTTTCCGGTAGGCAACAGTGGCCCGGCGCTCGCCCAGATCGCTGACGCAAAACTGGTCTGTAACCGCTGCCCGGTGACCACCGAATGTCTGTCCTGGGCGCTGAACACCGGCCAAGACTCCGGCGTGTGGGGCGGAATGAGCGAAGACGAGCGACGCGCGCTGAAACGGCGCAACGCGCGGACGAAGACCCGCACTGGCGTCTGACGGTGGTTGCGTCAGACCAGGTCCAACACCGCGGCCCCGACAGTGTCGGGGCCGCATCACTGGGCGGCCCTGGGTCGACGACCGACCGGCACCCGTAACATCACATCGGTGCCGCCCCCGGAGGCGTTGAGCATACGCAGCGAGCCGTCCAACTCCGCCGATACCAGGGTCCGCACGATCTGCAGGCCGAGCCGATCGGACTCGTCGACGCTGAACCCCTCAGGCAAACCGCGGCCATTGTCGTGAATCACGATGTCGAGCCAACGCGACGATCGCTCCGCACGAATTGTCACCGAGCCGCCCTCGCAAGCATCGAAGGCTCCGGCAGACCACCCGAATGCGTGTTCGATCGCATTTTGCACGAGCTCGGTGATCACCATGATCAGCGCGGTGGCGCGGTCAGAGTCCAGCACACCCAGCTCCCCTAACCGGTCGATCCGGATCGGGGCTTCCACGGCGGCAACGTCGTTCATGATCGGCAGGATCCGATCGATGACCTCGTCGAGGTTCACTTGCTCGTCTACCGACATCGACAGTGCGTCGTGAACCAGTGCTATCGAGGACACCCGGCGCACCGACTCGAGCAGGGATTCTCGTGCCTCGACATTGGCTGTCCGGCGGGCCTGCAGGCGCAACAGCGCCGCGACGGTCTGCAGGTTGTTTTTCACCCGGTGATGGATCTCCCGAATCGTGGCGTCCTTGGACATCAACGCACGATCCCGGCTCTTCACCTCGGTGACATCGCAGAGAAGCACTGCGGCACCGACGGGAGAGCCGCGCAGCATCAAGGGAATTGTTCGCAACAGGACGGTGGCACCACCGGCGTCGACCTCCATCCGTACGCTTGCCCCGCCGCTCAACGAGTCGCGAACGTGATAGGCCAGATCCTCGGCCTCGAACGGGTCGCTGAGCAGCGGGCACGTGACATCGACTAGGTATCGACCTTCCAATTTGGCGCTCAACCCCATCCGGTGGTAGGCCGAAATGGCGTTCGGACTGGCGTAGCAGACGACCCCGTCGGGGTCGAGTCGGATGAACCCGTCACAGGCCCGCGGGCCAGACCGTGACGCGGTTACCGCGCCGAGGTTGGGGAAAGTGCCCTCGGCGATCATGTGGACCAGACTCTCCGCGCAATCGAGGTAGGCCATCTCCAATGGGCTGGATTTGCGCGCGGACGACACCGCGGTTTGACGGGTCAGCACTGCGACGACCCGCCCGTTGTGTCGCACGGGCACGGCTGCGATGTCCAGCGGTGTCTGCTGCCACGAATACCGACGGTGGGGGATGCTTTCGCTTCTGATCATGCCCGCTTCAAACGCAGCGACGATCAGCGGAGCCTCCTCGGTGGCCAAAACCTTGCCTACGGCATCGCCGACCATGCCGGTCGAGGCGGTATTCGGCCGACATTGCGCCACGCACACCACCCCTCCGTCGTCGCGGCGCACCCACATCAGGTAATCAGCAAACGACAGGTCGGCCAGCAACTGCCACTCGCCGACCACCGCGTGCAAATGGTCTACCGCGTCGCCGGGCAACACGGTATGTTCGGCGAGCAGATCACCGAGAGTCGACATCGATCACTTCCGACGCACCTTTACAAAGCGTTCAACGGCTAAGAGATCACCGCGATCAGATCGCCGGCCTGGATCACGTCACCGACCGACACACTTACTTTGGTGACTGTGCCAGCGACTTCAGCCAAAACCGGAATCTCCATCTTCATCGACTCCAGCAACACCAGGGTGTCACCCTCGGCGATCTGATCGCCCACGTTGACCAGGACTTCGAGCACGCTGGCCACGATCTCCGCGCGGATGTCCTCGGCCATCATCACCTCGTTCATCAACCAGCCTGCGCCTGCCAAATTCCGTTGCCTAATCGAACCACAACCAGCGGTCATCAGTGCGTCAGGAGGGGGGCGGCGCCGACGATTCCCCAGGTAAGCAAATCCGAAGATTAGTAAACAAATCCATAGAGTTCCTTCTGTGACCGTGTCGTGTTCTGGCTGTGACTCTTGAGCAGGATTGTAGCCAGAGTGAGTTAAGTGCCAGAAGAGTATAAAGTGCCATGGTCGAACTGAGGAGTAATTCCGTTGTCTGCGAACATTTTTGGAATCTGCAAGACTTGCGAGTCACTAACTCGCCTAGTCACCGGTGCAGGACTGGCACTGGCCGCAACCGCCGCTATCGGGATTGGCGCCGGGATTGCAGCGGCAGATCCGCCGGATCCCGTACCTGCCGATGATGCGGTTCCGGCCCCCGCTCCGGCAGAAGCGCCACCGGCGGCCGCTCCAGCGGCAGTGCCGGCCGCACCCGCGCCGACCGGTGCGCCACCGGCGGCCGCTCCAGCGGCAGTGCCGGCCGCACCCGCGCCGGCGGGAGTAGATCCGAGCACGATGACGACTATCACCAACGGGCTGTTAAGCAAGCTCAGCTCAATGCTGGATAACATCTTGCCGGGCACCGGCTCGTTACTGACACCTGCTTCCGCTGCTGCCGACGGACTGACACCCGGATCCGCCGCCAGCGGACTGACACCCGGATCCGCCGCCAGCGGACTGACACCAGGATCCGCCGCCAGCGGACTGACACCAGGATCCGCCGCCAGCGGACTGACACCCGGCCAAACACCCGCGCTCACCACACCCGGCCAGACCCCCACACTGCCCGGCCAAACACCCGCGCTCACCACACCCGGCCAGGCCTCGGCGTTCCCCGGCAATGCCAACACGCCGTCGCCGAGACTGATCAGTCCTCTGTTACCGGTGAATACCGGACCGGTAGTCTGACCGGGCGCTGCGGCTGAGTCGTTCGACGCCGGCAAAAGCCGTGGTGCCGGGGATCGGTATCAGTTGCTGCGGGTGCGGCGCTGACCGGAACGGGTCAGGCGTTCTTGGTGCGGGCGACGCAATCGAATTCTGCAGCGCGGGGAGCGGCGCCTGGATGCCCTGGATGCAGACTCGGACGTCCGACGCCGGAAATTGGTAGACGATTCAGCCGATCCCCTGATCCGCTCAGCCGGGGCACGTTTTAACACGACCACCTCCAACCAGGGCGTTAACGACCCACGCCCCTGACGAGAAATGTCGGAGCAGGTCGGGTCACCGCGACCGTGATGCACGCCCAGCCCGCCGATGACGAGCGTTGCCGGGACACGTGAGAGACTGATCCATCACTCAAACTGCGAGGAGGATCAGTTATGGCCAAGCGTGGCCGCAAAAAACGCGACCGCAAATACAGCAAGGCAAACCACGGCAAGCGCCCGAACGCCTAGGGTCAAGACGGCCAGGATGTCTGAGTGCGGATGATCGTGGTCCGGCTAATTTCCAGTCGTAGCCGCTCGCGCAGGCGTTCCGGGGCCTTATCCCCCCGGCATTTGGTGGCGATCAACGCCTTGATCCGCTCCTCTAGCCCGTAGCGCCGAAGGCATCCGGGACATTCCTCGAGATGCCGGCGCAGCTTCGCCCGGGTCTCGGCGGTGCATTCGCCGTCAAGCAGCGTCCATACCTCGGCGATCACCTCCCCACAGTCGACCTTTTCACGGTCATCGTGGGCGGCGCCGGGGCTTGACCCGCCAGACACGTCGGTCACGACGACACCTCCTCGGCCGCCTGGTCATCGCGAAGAAAACCCCGCTCCTTTGCCACGTTAGCCAACAGGGCACGCAGTTGGCGCCGGCCACGGTGCAGCCGCGACATCACCGTTCCGATCGGGGTGTTCATGATCTCGGCGATCTCCTTGTAGGGAAAGCCCTCGACGTCCGCGTAGTACACCGCCATCCGGAAATCTTCCGGCAACTCCTGCAGCGCTGCTTTGATTTCGGTGTCCGGTAAAGCCTCAAGCGCCTCGACTTCCGCCGAGCGCAGGCCCGTCGGCGAGTGCTCGGCGTTCGCCGCCAACTGCCAATCGGTGATTTCCTCGGTCGGGTACTGCGCCGGCTGCCGCTGCTTTTTACGGTAATTGTTGATATAGGTGTTGGTCAGAATGCGGTACAGCCACGCCTTGAGATTGGTGCCGGGCTTGAACGACCGGAATCCGGCATAGGCTTTGACCATCGTTTCCTGAAGCAGGTCCTCGGCGTCGGCCGGATTGCGGGTCAGCCGCAGCGCGCCACCGTAAAGTTGATCAAGCAGCGGAATCGCCTCGCGCTCGAAGCGCGCCGTCAGCTCCTCGTCCGTCTCCGCCGTCGGGGCACGCTCAGGCATCTCCGGCCCGGTCGCGGCATCGCTGTCGGTCATCGTGGTTAACCAGGTCCCTTCCGCCGCGGTGTCACCGAACAAGCCAGGCAACACCGGACGTTGCAGGCACTCAGCCAACACCAGATTCCCCTTCTGCCCAATCTAAAGGCTGTCACTGACACTGTCTTGCGCGGGCTACCCGGTCTGCCACTACCGACCACGAGTCGCATCAATCAACAGCATCGCCCATGGGGCTATTTCCCGTGGCCGTTCGGCCGGCTCCGGCCCGATTCAGGCCGCTTATCCCACCGCAAGCGGGCCAAGTTAGTGTGACGCCATGTCTTTGACCGGCAAGACCATGTTCATCTCGGGGGCCAGCCGCGGAATCGGCCTGGCGATCGCCAAACGGGCCGCGCGCGACGGGGCGAACATCGCGCTGATCGCCAAGACCGCCCAACCGCATCCCAAACTGCCGGGCACCGTCTATACCGCGGCCAAGGAGATCGAGGAAGCCGGCGGACGGGCCTTGCCGATCGTCGGCGATGTGCGTGACCCGGACTCCGTCACATCCGCGGTGACGCAGACCGTCGAGCAATTCGGGGGCATCGATATCTGCGTGAACAACGCGTCGGCAATCAACCTCGGATCCATCACCGAGGTGCCGATGAAGCGTTTCGACCTGATGAACGGTATCCAAGTGCGCGGCACCTATGCGGTCTCGCAAGCGTGCATCCCCCATATGAAGGGCCGGGAGAACCCGCACATCCTGACCCTTTCGCCGCCGGTGCGGCTCGAACCCAAGTGGCTCAAGCCGACGGCCTACATGATGGCCAAGTTCGGGATGACGCTGTGTGCACTGGGCATCGCCGAAGAGATGCGTGAGTACGGCATCGCGTCGAACACCTTGTGGCCGCGCACCCTGGTCGCCACGGCCGCCGTGCAGAACCTGCTCGGCGGCGACGCGGCGATGGCACGCGCCCGCAAACCCGAGGTCTATGCCGACGCGGCCTATGTCATCCTCAACAAGCCGGCCACCGAGTACACCGGGAACTCGGTGCTGTGCGAAGACGTGTTGGTGGAATCCGGGGTGAGTGACCTGTCGGTGTACGACTGCACACCGGGTGGCGAGCTGGGGGTCGATTTGTGGGTGGAGTCCCCCAATCCGCCGGGCTACGTTCAGCCGCAGTAGCGGTGATCGCCAGCGCGACGCAGCCGGGCGCAGCGGGCCACCGCCCGACAACGTGATGGCCGGCGCGCCGACCCCGGCGCTGGCCGCGCTGGCCGCCGCCGGCACGCCTTACGAGGTGGTGAAGTTCGGCCACGATCCGCGGGAACTCTCGTTCGGCGACGAGGCTGTCCGGGTGCTGAGCGCGGCCTACGGCATCGCGCCCGAACAGATCTACAAGACCCTCGTCCTCGCCACCCCCGAGGGGCTGGCGGTCGCTGTCCTTCCGGCACCGTCACGGTTGTCGTTGAAAGCCGCAGCCGCGGCGTTGGGGCTGTCGCGCGCGAAGATGGCCGACCGGGCCAGCGCGCAGCGGGCGACCGGCTATCCGGTCGGGGCGGTTTCGCCGTTCGGCCAGCGCAGACCGCTGCCGACCGTCGTCGATGCCGACGCCCTGGCCTGGGCCCGGGTGTACTGCAGCGCCGGTAGACGCGGCTGGGACGTAGCGGTGGCGCCGCAGGATCTGATCCGGCTCACCGGCGCAGTGACCGCGGGTATTCAGCAGATCTCCTGACGTTTCAGTGGGTCCGGGCGCGGACGAAGCTCCGTCACGTAGGTTTTGTTACCAGCTTGGGTGTTTCGACGAACGCCGCGCGCCGCGCACGCTACGTTGACGATAGAGACGACGATTGAGACGACGATTGAGAACAATCGAGAACAATCGAGCAGTGTCTAAATTTTCGCGAACTAACCGCGATACACACGTAGACATGGTTCGCCGGCACCGCTACCCCCAAAAGATTCGCTACACACGTACAAATCGGACGCGTCGCCATGGTGGTGCGGTTGGTTTTGGCACGGTTGCCGGGATGTTTTTGGCTTGGGGCACAACCCCGCTGGCCATCGCGCCGCCAGCGAAGGCCGACGTCATCGACCTCATTGTCGATACCATCATCGATCCGCTCGGGATGGTCACGCCGGGGCCGACCGATGCCCTCGCGGGTCTCGATCCCACCAGAAGCCTGGATTCGTTGACGGCCGTCGTGGGCGTGCCGGATATCAATCCCTCCGCTGATCCGGCCGGCGAGGACGCCGCCATGTCGGTGGCAACATCGCGGGATGCGTCGGTGCATAGTCAGGTCGCTTCGTGGTTCGCGCAGTACGTCTACCTGCCCTTACACACCGATACTGAGACCTGGATCAACAGCCCATTGGGTCAGCAGATCGACAAGTTCATCAATTCGGTGTCGGGGCAGTATTTGATCGGCAACGGCGCGCCCGGAACCGCAGCCGACCCCAATGGTGGCAATGCCGGCTTGTTGTTCGGTGACGGCGGCAACGGCGCTAACGGCAGTGACGGCCTCAACGGCAGCGCCGGTGAGGCTGGCGGCAACGGCGGCAACGGCGGAATCCTCTTCGGTCAGGGCGGCAACGGGGGCAACGGCGGGGCCGGCGGTGCCGGCACCGCAACGCATCCCGACGGCGGCAGCGGCGGGCCCGGCGGCAAGGGCGGTAACGGCGGGCTGTTCAGCGTCGGTGGTGACGGCGGCCAGGGCGGGGCCGGCGGGGCCGGTTATGCGGATACCGCGGACCCGGCAGGCCAAGACGGTGGCGCCGGTGGTGTCGGCGGCGCGGGCGGTAAGGGCGGTAATGGCGGGGTATTCGGCAATGGCGGGGCCGGCGGATCTGGCGGCAACGGCGGCGACGGCGGCAACGCTGAAGCGGGGGTGACCGGCGGCGGTTCAGGTGGTCAAGGCGGCAACGGCGGGGCCGGCGGGGCCGGCGGGGCCGGCGGCCAAGGAGGGCTCGGCGGCAACCAGGGCACAGGCGGGAACGGCGGCAACGGCGCTGTGGGCGGTAACGGCGGCCAGGGTGGGCCCGGCACCGACAACGCCGATAACCCCGGAGTGCCCGGCGGAGCAGGCGGCACCGGCGGTGCCGGCGGCGACGGCGGCGACGGCGGCGACGGCGGTGCGGGCTCTTCCCAGGGGGCTGCCGGCAGCGCCGGATCCGGTGGTTC
>NZ_VYIK01000074.1 GCF_008709575.1 Mycobacterium sp. | reverse complement strand
GGTGGACTATCGAACGCCGCCGAGTCATCCGTACCCCGCCGCCCTCAACGACGCCATCGCTGTTTACCGCGCCGTGCTGAGGGACCGCGACCCCCCGCAGGTCTTCGTCGGCGGGGACTCCTCCGGAGGAAATATCGCCGCCGCCCTGATGTTGCGCGCCAAGGACGAAGGGTTGCCGATGCCCGCGGCTTTGGTGCTCAACTCGCCGCAGGTCGACCTCACCGAACCGGGCGACACCTTCCAGACCCTCGCCGGCGTGGACAACGTTCTCAGTAGCCTGCGCCCGGTCAACGCGCTCTACGCCGCAGGTGCCGACCTGAACGACCCCTACGTCTCCCCACTCTTTGGTGACCTGTCCGGCTTGCCTCCCACGTTTTTGAAAAGCGGAACGCGCGACCTGTTACTCTCCGACACCGTCCAGATGCACCGCAAACTGCGCGCCGCAGGCGTGGAGGCCGAACTGCATGTATTCGAAGCCATGCCACACGGCGGATTCGGCGGGGACACCCCCGAAGACCTCGACCACGCCGCCGAGCAGCGCCGCTTCCTCACGAAGCACGGCGCATGACGGCAGCTAGCTGAGCCGTTCGCCGTGCCGGCACGACGGCAACTCGTCGGCGCGAGCGATCCGGCGCAGCAACAAGTCCCGCGGGGTGCAGTGCTCAGTCGGCGTGCGAGGTTTTCACCTTCTCCAGCGTGACCGGGCCGAGATAGCGGCCTTCCAGCGTGCGGTGCCACCAGGCGTGCTCGTGGCGCAGCTCGTCAAACGTGGTGAACCGGTAGCGGTACAGCTGCGCGCGCACGAACCGCGGCGGAGAGTCCGGGAACGGATTGTGGCGCAGCAGCCGCAGCGTGGCCGCGTCGTTGCGCAACAGCCGCACCAGAAATCTCAGCAGCCACGGGTCGGCGTAGTCCGGGGAGATGGCGGCGAACCACATCAGCCAGTCCAGCCGCAGGTGGTAGGGCGCCCACTGCCGCGGAATCCGCCGCACCGCGCCGGGTTTGCCTTTGAACTCGTATTCTTTCCAGACGGTCTGCTCGGTGATCCTCTCGTCGTCGGTGCCCTCGATCACCACTTCGCGCCGGGTGCGGCCGATGCTGCCGAACGCGCCGTAGGTGTTGACCAGGTGGAAGGGGTTGAACGACATGTTCATCCGCTGCCGCCGCGAGAGCATGTTGCGGATCGGCCAGTAGCTCAAAACCACTGTCACGACGGCGAACACGCTCACCAGCCCGGCGAACCACATCGGCGGCTCAGCCATGGCGGGCGGCGTAAGCGCCCGCAGGGCTGTCACCGACGACACGTCGATCACGCTGCAGCCCAACAGGATCGTCAACCAATTGAGCCAGGCGAAGTTGCCGGATGCCACCAGCCACAGCTGGGTGATCACCACGATCGCCCCGGCCATGCCGGCCACCGGCTGCGGAGCGAACAACCCGAACGGCACCACCAGTTGGGCGAAGTGGTTGCCCGCCGCCTCGACCCGATGCAGCGGCTTGGGTAGATGGTGGAAAAACCAGCTCAGCGGCCCGGGCATCGGCTGGGTTTCGTGGTGGTAGTACAGACAGGTCAGATCCCGCCAGCACCGGTCACCGCGCAGCTTGATCAGCCCGGCGCCGAACTCCACCCGAAACAGCAGCAGCCGGGCCAGCCACATGGTCAGCGTCGGCGGTGCCACCGAGTCGGTGCCGAGAAAGATCGCCAAAAACCCGGTTTCGCACAGCAGCGACTCCCAGCCGAATGCATACCAGGTCTGGCCCACGTTGACGATCGACAGGTAGAAAATCCACAGCAGCAGCCACATGCCCATCGCCGCCCATAACGGCACCAGGGCGCCCAGGCCGGCGGCGAGGGCGGCCGACAGTGCGGCACCGGCCCATGCGACGGCGGCGAAAAACCGATCGGAGTAGTAGAAATGGAAGATGCTCGGTTCCCGGCGGAAAGGCACCCGGGCCACATACCGGGACACCGGCAGCATCCCGTGCTCGCCGATCAGCGCGCGGAATTGGCGGGCCGCCGCCACGAACGCGATCAGGTAGACGACCGCGATCCCGCGCTCCAGTATCAGCCGACCCAACCAATAGTCCGGTGCGCTAAACCATCCCATGTCCGTGACTCCTCGGACGCTGGACGCTTTATCGGTCGTGGTTTCTTCCCGTTGTCTTTCTTCCCATTGTCGCGCCTGCCACCGCCGATGCGGCCACCATCGCCACAGAAATCAGCGCCAACAGCTGCACGCCGGCCGAATGCCCGGCGTAGCCGTCGACCGACCGCCACGGATGCCGCGAGAGCGCGGCACCGGCCGCGATCAGCCCGCCGGCGCTGCACCCGAGGGTGACCGCGTCGCGCCACCGCGGTCGGTCGCGCAGCATCCACCGCAGGCCGAGCGCGGCGCCGAACACCAGCACGCCGGCCGCGCCGGCGACCACCACGCCGACCCCGAGCACCGCGATCGCCGCCCACCGCCCGGGCGCCCACGGGCGGGCGGGCTGCAACACGCCGGCTCGCCGCCGCACCGGCCACCACGCCAGCAGCGCCAGCAGCGGCACCAGCACCAGCCCGCCGGCCAGCCCGGCCCGATACGCGGGGTTGGGCGCGAAGGTCAGCGCGATGGTGCCGGAGAGTCCCGGCGGCACCACCCAGCCCTGTTGCCACCCGTTGACCGCGACCGGATCCAGCCGCGCACCGTCGGCGGTGCGCGCCACCCAGCCGGCGTTGATGCTTTCGGGCACCACCAGAACCCGTGCTGTGGGCGAGGCAGCTACCCGCACCTCGCGACGAGCCGAGCCCCAGACGCCCGTCTGCACCGGAACCGGAGTCGCCGAGACCGATCCGGTATCCCGTGGGCCCGACAGCTGGGCACCGTCGACGATGAACTGCTCCCCGGGGCTGATCAACAGCTCCTGCTGGCCGGCCGGCAACGCGATCGGCTGCTGGTCGCACGGCCGCGCGGCCACCGGCGCGCTGTCGAGCAGCGTGCCCACCGTGGTCGTGATCGCGGTGTGCACGAACCGGCCGGCGATGGCGATCACCGGGCCGTGCGCGCAGTCGACGGTGACGACCCGGGAGCGGTTGCGGGCGGGGTCGGCGGCCCCAACGGGGGCGCCGTCGCCGCCGAGCACCACGACCTCGGCCAGGCCCGGCGGTTTGAGCTGGTCGAAACCCAGCGCGGTGCGATCGATCACGTCGTCCCAGTCCAGCAGGCTGATCGTGATGCTGCCGGTGACCCGCGGCGTCAGCCGGATCGTATGCGGCCCGTCCGCGCCGTGGGGGCCGGCCCGCAATTCGCGGATCTCGGGACCGGCACCGAGGTCGACGGCGACCATCCTCGGATGAGCGGGCAGAGCCGAACCCGACGGCGTGAGCCGCAACCCGCTCACCGCGGTGGGCCGCGGCAGCGTCACGGTCAGCGTCGGGGACTCCTCGTGCTGCACCACCCGCTGCGGCGCTGTCCATGCGGTCGCGGGATCACCGTCGGTGGCGGCATAGGCCGAGCCGCGGACGTCGAGCAGATCCGAATCCCCGCGCGCCCTGGCGGTATCGGGCTCGGCGATCAGATCGGCCAGCTTGGGGCCCTGTCGGGACCGCACCCACACCGTCGGGGTCACCGCCGTCGGCGCCGGCACGCTCAGCGTGCGGCTGAACGTCGCCGGTTCTTCCGGGGCCAGCGCCATCGAGGCCGCGCAGCGCACGTCGTCGGGACCGTCGGCGCACCCCGGCCTGCCCAGCAACTCGGCGCCCAGATCCCAGCCGGCGACCGGTACACCCGGCGGCGGTCCGGGCACCAGCACGGTGTGCCGCAGGCCGACCGGGTGGGCGAATCCGGACGCGTCGTACTGGGTGATCGACAGATCGGTGACGGCGAACTGCACGCCGGCCGACCCGTCGTCGGCGCCGATCGCGGTGATGCGCACCCACGGGGTTTCGCCGTAGGGCAGCGCCGCGGTGAGCGGTTTGCCGGGCTCGTCAAAGCGCAGCGTGGTGGTGCCGTTGGCGGTGGCGACCTGGATGCGGCGGATCTGGGCACCGACGGGGGTCGCGCTGGGCGTGAGGGTGATGACGGCATTGGTCACCGGGTGATCGAAATCCACCTGGAGCCACTGGCCCACCGCGGACTGCAGCGCGTTGGACACCCAGGCGGTCGCGGCGTCGCCGTCGGCCGCGGCCGCGGGCGAGGCCGCGGGCGCGACGTCGGGCAGCGCGGTGGCGTCCGCGGACGAGCTGGAGGTGGTGAGGCGGCCGCCGACCCAGCCGCCGTAGACGGTGTCGGCGCCCGGGACGGGATAGTCGGGCACCCGGTTGAAGGTGTGCCGGGTGTCGCCGCGGGCCCGGATCGCCGACGAGTGGTCGTCGACCCGGCCGTAGTCGGTCTCCCGCGCCAGCGGGGTGTCGGTGACGGTGACCCCGGGTAGCGGCAGGCCGGCGCGGCGGGCGTCGGCGGTCATCAACACCGGTCCCAGCGCGGGCAGGCCCCGCAGCCGGCGGCGTTCCTGCAGGCGCAGCAGCACCTCGGGACCGCCGTCGATGCGGGGCAGACGGTCGACGTCGGCGAGGTAGGGGGCCGCGGGATTACCGGGAGCGTCCGGGGAGATCACCCGATAGATCTCCACCGCGGGATAGCGCGGTCGCAGTCCGCTGTCGCTGACGAATCCCCGAACCGGTCCGGCACCGACCGGTGCGCCGAACTGCGCCACCTTCTGCAGCCGCGGCGAGCCGGCGATGGCGCGGTGAACCAGGATCGGGCGCGCCGAGCGCGAGCTGTCCGGGTCGAGGTCGTTGCGCAGCACCACATACGAAACACCCTGGCCGGCCAGGGTGTCGGCCAGACCGGCCGACGGCCTGCCGGCGGCCAGTAACCGCTGCACGGAGTCCAGCGCTCGGATAGTTTGCGGCGGCGTCAACGGAATCGAGTCACGCACCCCCCACGGGCCCTCGCCGAGCACCTGCAACGGTTCGTCGTGGCTGGAGCCCCAGACCTGGGTGGCGAACGGCGCGCCGGGAACCACCAGGACCCGGCCCGGGGTCGGGGTGCCGGCGTTGTGCGCCGCCAGCCAGTCGGCGGCATCGCGCCAGTACTGCGGAATAGCCCGGAACGCGCCCGGGGGAGCGACCCGGCCGGTCCAGGCCAGAGAGGTGCTGACGGCCAGGGCGACCAGCACGACGATGACGGCCGCGACGCGTCGGTCGCGTTCCGGGTGGGCGAACGCGCTGATCCACACCCGCGCGGGTGCGCTGCCCGGCAACGGCACCCGGCCCAACAGCTCGGCCAGCCCCAGCACCAGCGGGATGCGGATCAGCGATTCCAGCTTGTGCACGTTGCGCAGGGGTGCGCCGGCACCGTCCAAAAACGCCTGCACCTGGTGCGCGAACGGTGCGCCCAGCCGCCCGGAGTACCCGGCGGCGATCAGCGCCACCCCGATCAGCAGCATCGTCACCAGCCGCCCACTTCCGGGCACGCCGCGCCCGGCGGACATCGCCAGCCCGGCCAACCCGGCAGCGGCCACCAGGCTGGTGCCCAGGATCGCGACGGTCCCGGTGACCAGCGGCGCGCCCGCGGTGGCGGTGGGTGCCACGAACGGCGTCCAGCTCTCGGTGCCGCGCAGCACCTCGACCAGCGACGACCATTGCGTGGTGACACCGGAGGATTCGATGAAGTCCAGGAACGGGGGGCTGATCCGGGCCATCAGCACCAACCCGACCAGCCACCAGGATGTCGCGCACGCCAGCGCCAACAGCCCCCAGGCGGTGTAACGCCACCACACCCGGTTGGGCCGGTGACAGGCCCACCAGATCACCGCGGGCAGGCAACCCGCGGCCGTGGCGATGGCGTTGACCGCGCCCATCAATGCCACCGCGAGCCCGGCTTGCCCGGCCAGCCTGCGCACCGACCGGTCGGGCTCGGCGCGCAGCGCCACGACGGTCGGCAACAGCACCCACGGCGCCAGCATGATCGGCAGGGTCTCCGACGAGATCGACCCGAGCGTGGTCAGGACCCGCGGCGAGAGCGCGAACGCGGCGGCGGCAACCACCCGCGAGGTCGTGGTCCCGATGCCCTTCCCGTCGTTGAGCGCCTCAGCGACGCGCAGCAGCCCCCAGAACCCGACCGTGAGCAGCACCGCCCACCACAGCCGCTGGGTGACCCAGCCGGGCAGCCCCAGCAGGTGACCGGCCGCAAAAAACGTGCCGTGCGGAAACAGGTACCCGTAGGCCTGATTCTGGGCCTGCCCGAACGGCAGCTCGCTGGTCCACAGGTTGGTGGCCCGGGCCAGGAACCGCAGCGGGTTGGCGGTGAGATCGAGTTTGGTGTCGGGCGAGACCTGCCCGGGCGACTGGGCGAAACTCACTGTCAGCGCAACCACCGCGACCCCCCACAACCAGCGCCGCGACAGCGGTGCCCCATCCGGGGACGGGGCCTGGATCGCAGCGGGCGGGGCTGCGACGCGTGGGCTAGCTGCGGGTGCCGTACTCAACCCGGTTGAGGACCGATGACTGCGGGTCGCCGCCGGGAAGCGGCGGCTTGGTGTCCTGCTGCACCATCAGGGTGACTCCGAAGATCGCGGCCGCGCCCAGCAGCACGCCGACCACGATGCTGGCTGCCGCGGGTGCAACGAACCGGTTCATCGGTGCTCCTCGAAGTCGCGGGTCGGGGTCAGTGGCCCAACCTAGCATCACCGTCCATGACAGCATGGGTCGGTGGGTTGGATGCGCGGGGCGGCGGTGCTGGCCGTGACGTCGGCGCTTGTCACGTCATGCGGCGGCCCCACCAGGCCTCCCGCACCCTCGTCGAGCACCGGTCACCCGGCGGCCGCGCCGCCACCGCGGGTGTGCGCCGACCTGACGCGGCTGCCGATCCGCGACAAACTGGCCCAGTTGCTGATGGTCGGGGTGCGCGACGCCGGCGACGCCGCGGCGGTGGTCGCCGACCAGCACGTCGGCGGCATCTTCATCGGCAGCTGGACCGACTTGTCGATGCTCACCGACGGTTCCCTGGCCGAGATCGCCCGAACCGCGGGCCCACTGCCGCTGGCGGTCGGTGTCGACGAGGAGGGGGGCCGGGTGTCGCGCTTGTCGGCGCTGATCGGCCGGTCGCCGTCGGCGCGGGTGCTTGCGCAGACCCGCAGCGCCGACGACGTCTACGAGATTGCGCTGGACCGCGGCCACAAGATGCGCGGGTTGGGTATCACCATCGACTTCGCCCCGGACGTCGACGTCACCGATGCGCCGGACGACACCGTGATCGGTGACCGCTCGTTCGGTTCGGATCCGACGGTGGTCACCCGATACGCCGGGGCCTACGCCCGCGGCCTGCGCGACGCCGGGCTGCTGCCCGTGCTCAAGCACTTTCCCGGCCACGGACACGGGTCGGGTGATTCGCACACCGGCGGTGTCACCACCCCGCCGCTGGAGGCGTTGCAGCGCGAGGACCTGGTCCCCTACCGGACGCTGGTCGCCGCGACCCCGGTCGGGGTGATGATGGGTCACCTGCAGGTTCCCGGACTCACCGGCGACGAGCCGGCCAGCCTGAGCCGGGCCGCCGTGGCGCTCCTGCGCGACGGCAGCGGCTACGGTGGCCCGTCGTTCAACGGGCCGGTGTTCAGCGACGACCTGTCCAGCATGGCCGCGATCAACCAGCGCTTCGGGGTGGCCGACGCGGTGCTGCGCAGCCTGCAGGCCGGTACCGACACCGCGCTGTGGGTCACCACCGACGCGGTGCCCGCGGTGCTGGACCGCCTGGAAAAAGCGGTGGCCGCCGGTGAGTTGGCGTTGCCGGCGGTGGACGCTTCGGTGCGACGGATGGCGGCGGTCAAGCACCCCGGGCCGGGCTGCGGCCCATAGACTTACCCTGCACGTCGGCTCATTTCGCGTGGTGGGCGGGCCGGCCGTCAGAAAGGCACAGCATGGCAGGTGGTACCAAGCGGTTGCCGCGCGCCGTCCGCGAGCAGCAGATGCTCGACGCCGCTGTCCAGATGTTCTCGGTCAACGGCTACCACGAGACGTCGATGGACGCGATCGCCGCCAAGGCCGAGATTTCCAAGCCGATGCTCTACCTGTACTACGGCTCCAAGGAAGAACTGTTCGGCGCGTGCCTGAACCGCGAGCTGACCAGGTTCATCGACGCGGTGCGCGCAGACATCGACCTCGAGCAAAGCCCGAAGGATCTGCTGCGCAACACCATCGTGTCCGTTCTGCGCTACATCGACGCCAACCGGGCGTCGTGGATCGTGATGTACGCCCAGGCCACCAGCTCGCAGGCGTTCGCCCACACCGTGCGTGAGGGCCGCGAGCGGATCATCGCGCTGGTGGCCGGACTGTTGCGGGCCGGGACCCGAAACCCCGAGCCCGACGTCGACTTCGAAATGATGGCGGTGGCGCTGGTGGGGGCCGGCGAGGCGGTGGCCAGCCGGGTCAGCACCGGCGACGCCGACGTCGACGAAGCAGCCGCGCTGATGATCAACCTGTTCTGGCGCGGGCTGAAGGGTACCCCGGCGGATGTCGGCGCCGCCGCGCCCAGACTCGCCAGCGGCTCCGGATAGTTTCTGGTTGCGCCCGCCGATGCCCGCTGCGTCCCGCCGCCATGCCGACTTCGTCTGCGCGCTCGTGCTCGTGGGGTTGATGGCCGGGGTCGCCGGGCTGGCGTCGACCGCGCTGCTGCGTTTCGTCGAGCACCTCACCTACCACTACCGCTTCGGGACTTTGCTCGGCGGGGTCACCTCCAGCAGCCCGATCCGGCGGGCACTGGGCCCGATGGTCGGTGGCGCGCTGGCCGGGCTGGGCTGGTGGGCGCTGCGATCCACCTCGCGTGTTCCGTCGCTGACCGAGGCGATCAGCAGCCGGGATCGGCTACCGCTGCTGGCCTTGAGCACCGACGCGGCCTTGCAGCTGATCGTGGTGGGTTCCGGTGCGTCGCTGGGCCGGGAGGGGGCGCCCCGCCAATTGGCGGCGGCCCTGGCCGACACGGCGACCCGATGGCTGCACCGGCTGTCGGTGCGCGACCGGGAGATCCTGCTGGCCTGCGCGGCGGGCGCCGGACTGGGCGCGGTCTACGCGGTGCCGGTGGGTGGTGCGCTGTTTTCGGCACGGGTCCTGTTGAAGACCTGGCACCCGCGGGCGCTGGGAGCGGCGTTGATCACCTCCAGTGTGGCGGTCGCGGTCGCTTCGGCCATCACCCATGATCGGCCGATCCTGGACTGGCCCAGTCCGCGGCTGTCCTACCTGCTGACCGCGCACGCAGTGCTGTTGGCGCCGATAACGCTGGCCGTCGGCGCGGGTTTCAACCGGCTGATGGCCGCGGCCCGGCGGGCTCGCGTGCAGAGGTTGGCGGCGCTGGTCCCGGCGATCGCCGCCGCCGGGTTGCTGATCGGCATCTGCTCGCACTGGTGGCCTGATCTGCCCGGCAACGGCAGGAGCATCCTGACCGTCAGCCTGGACAGCGGCATGACCCTGGTCACGGCGGGCGTCCTGCTGGTTTTGAAACCGGTTCTGACCGCGATTTTCCTGCGCGCCGGCGCGAACGGCGGGATGCTCACGCCGTCGTTGGCCACCGGCGCGGCGGCAGGGTCGCTGCTGGTGCTGACCACCAACACGGTGCTCGGGACGCAGATCAGCGTCCCGGCCATCTCGTTGGCCGGCGCCGTGGGTGTGCTTGCGGTGACCCAACGGGCCCCGCTGTGGGCGGCGGTCTTCGTCTGGGAACTGGCGCTACCCCCGCTGTGGCTCTTGCTGGTTTTCCTGGTCGCGGCCTTCGGCGCGCACGGACTGCGCGCACTGCTCGAACGCCGCCGAGCCGTCCCTACAGCGGCCGCAGCGCGGCGGTCAGGTGTGGGTAGCCTCGGGTGAGATGGCGCAACGTGAGGTTCCAGCCGTCGTCGATCTTCTCGACGTACAAACCCGCGCTGGCGGGCAGCACCACCGGCTTGGCGAACCGCACCGAATACTGCACCGCATCAGGAATCCGGCCCTCCAAGATGCGCAATACCGCTGCGGCGCTGAACATTCCATGCGCGATGACATTCGGGAACCCGAACAACCTGGCGCCGATCCGGCTGGTGTGAATCGGGTTGTGGTCGCCGCCGACGGCCGCGTAACGCCGGATCCGGCCGGGAGTGATCTGCAGGATCGCCTTCGGCGGGGGCAGCTTGGGCTGTTTGGCCGGCGGCGGTTTGGGCTCGTCGGACAAGCTGGTGCGCTGCTGATGTAAAAAGGTCGTCACCTGGTGCCACGCGAGGTCGCTGCCGACGCTGACGTCGGTGACCAGGTCCACCAGGAGGCCCCTTCGGTGTTCGCGGAGGTTCTCCGCATGTACGGCGACATCGACGTAATCGGTCACCGCGATCGGGGAATATTGTGTGATGTGGTTTTCGACATGGACGGATCCGATTGCGGGGAAAGGGAAGTCGAATCCTGTCACCAGGGACATCACAATCGGGAAGGTCACCGTGAAGGGATAGGTCAGCGGCACGGTGTCGCCGTAGCGCAGTCCGGTCACCGCCGCGTAGGCGGCGACGTTGGCGCGGTCGATGGGCACGTCGTGGGCCGTCACCGTCCGATCGGGCACCTGGTCGCCGCGCGGGACGAAGGGCAGCGCCCCGGCCGCCGCGCGCACCAGGTTCGTCAGGGGGCGTGGTTGGGTCACCCTAGGCCCCCATCATGGCCTGGCCGCAGACCCGGATCACATTGCCGGTCACCGCATTCGACGCCGGGCTGGCGAAGTAGGCGATCGTTTCGGCGACATCGACGGGCTGGCCGCCCTGCAACAGCGAATTCAGCCGTCGGCCCACCTCGCGGGTGGCCACCGGAATAGCCGCCGTCATCTGGGTTTCGATGAATCCCGGCGCGACGGCGTTGATGGTGATGCCCTGTTCGGTGAGCTTGGGTGCCAGCGCCTGGGTGAGGCCGATCATGCCGGCCTTGGTCATGGCGTAGTTGGTCTGTCCGCGGTTACCGGCGATACCGGCCACCGACGACAGTCCGATCACCCGGCCGCCCTCCCCGATGCTGCCGCCTTCGACCAATCCTTCGGTGAGGCGAAGCGGGGCAAGCAAATTGACCGCCAGGACTTGATTCCACCGGGCGTCGTCCATGTTGGCCAGCAGCTTGTCGCGGGTGATGCCGGCGTTGTTGACCAGGATGTCGGCCCGCCCGCCGTGGTGCTCGCGCAGATGCGCGGCGATCCTCTCGACGGCGTCGTCGGCGGTGACGTCGAGCGTCAGCGCGGTGCCACCGACCCGGCCGGCGGTTTTGTCCAGCGCCTCCCCGGCCGCCTCCACGTCGATCGCCACGACCTTGGCCCCGTCCCGGGCGAACACCTCGGCGATCGCCGCCCCGATACCGCGCGCCGCGCCGGTCACAATGGCGACCTTGCCGTCCAGCGGCCGGTCCCAATCGGCCGGCGGCGTGGAGTCGGCCGCACCGACATAGAAGACCTGCCCGTCGACGTAGGCGGATTTGGCCGACAGGATGAACCGCATGGTCGACTCCAGGCCGGTGGCCGCCGGTTTGGCGTCAGGCGACAGATACACCAGCTGGGCCGTGGCTCCGCGGCGCAGTTCCTTGCCGAGTGAGCGGGTGAAGCCCTCCAGGGCACGCTGCGCGACCCACGCGTCGCTGCTGCCCGCCTGGTCGGGGGTGGTGCCGACCACCACGACACGACCGCACGGGCCGAGGTTGCGCAGCAGCGGCGTGAAGAACTCGTGCAGTGCCGACAACTCCCGCGGCGCACCGATAGCGGTGGCGTCGAACACCAGTCCGCCGAACGAATCGGCCCAGCGGCCCCCGAGGTTGGCGCCCACCACCTGGTAATCACGGTCCAGGGCCGCGCGCAGCGGTTCGGCCACGCGGCCGCCCTGGTCCGGAGGGGCGCCGATCAGCAGCGACCCGGCCAGCGCCGGCTCGCCGACCCGGTAGCGCCGCAGTGGCTCGGGCCTGGGCATGCCGAGCTGGCGGGCCAAAAACGATCCGGGTCCGGAGTTGACGACCCGGGAGAATAAATCCGCGGAGAATGGAGCAGCCACTAGATTGCCTTTCATGTCGAGCGTGCCGGCTACGGGCGACCGTACCGAACTTACTTCAGAGTAAGAACACTCGGTAGTATGACCTCGACCGCAACCCCAACCGACGGAGACCAACGTGGCCCCTGAACATTCTTCCGCAGATTCTTCCGGACGTTCCGCGGCGGGAACCCGGCGACGCGTGGTCGTGCTGGGCGGCAACCGGATCCCGTTCGCACGGGCCGACCGGGCCTACGCCGAGGCGTCGAACCAGGACATGTTCACCGCGGCCTTGGGCGGGCTGGTCGACCGGTTCAGCCTGGCCGGTGAGCGGCTCGGCGCGGTGATCGGCGGTGCGGTGCTCAAACACAGCCGCGACTTCAACCTGACCCGCGAATGCGTCCTGGGATCGAAGCTGTCGCCCTACACCCCGGCGTTCGACCTCCAGCAAGCCTGCGCGACCGGCTTGCAGGCCGCCATCGCCGCCGCCGACGGGATCGCCGCCGGACGCTACGAGGTCGCCGCCGCCGGAGGGGTGGACACCACCTCCGATCCGCCGATCGGCTTCGGCGAGGAATTGCGCCGGACCCTGCTGCGGCTGCGTCGGTCCGCGTCGTACGTCGAGCGGCTGAAGCTGGTGGGCAAGCTGCCCGCCAGCCTCGGGGTGGAGATCCCGGTGAACCGCGAACCGCGCACCGGCCTGTCGATGGGTGAACACCAGGCCATCACCACCAAACAGCTCGGTATCACCCGGGTCGAGCAGGACGAGCTGGCCCTCGCCAGCCACCGCAACATGGCCGCCGCCTACGACCGCGGCTTCTTCGACGACCTGGTCACCCCATTTCTGGGGCTCTATCGTGACGACAACCTTCGCCCGGACACGTCGATGGAGGCGCTGGCGAAGCTCAAGCCGGTGTTCGGGCTCAAAGCCGGCGACGCGACGATGACCGCGGGCAACTCCACCCCGCTCAGCGACGGCGCGTCGGTCGTGTTGCTGTCCAGCGAGGAGTGGGCGTCGCAGCACGCGCTGACACCGCTGGCCTATTTCGTCGACGCCGAGACCGCGGCGGTCGACTACGTCAACGGCCCCGACGGCCTGCTGATGGCGCCGACCTACGCGATCCCGCGGCTGTTGGCCCGAAACGGACTGAGCCTGCAGGATTTCGACTTCTACGAGATCCACGAGGCGTTCGCGTCGGTGGTGCTCGCGCACCTGGCGGCGATGGAATCCGAGGAATACTGCAAAGAGCGGCTGGGTCTTGACGCCGCGCTGGGCCCCATCGACCGATCCAAGCTCAACGTCAACGGCTCGTCGCTGGCCGCCGGCCACCCGTTCGCCGCCACCGGCGGCCGGATCCTCGCGCAGGCCGCCAAGCAACTGGCGGAGGCCGCAGCCGCTCGAGCCCCGCAACAGCGCGGCACCGGCACGCCGCTGCGGGCGCTGATCTCGATCTGCGCGGCCGGCGGGCAAGGTGTCGCGGCGATCCTGGAGACCTGAGGCGCCGTGCAGATCAGCATTCTCGGATCGTTGAGTGATACCGGCGGGCGTTGTCCCGTCGACGCCACCGTGGATAACCTCGCCGGATTGCGCGATGAGGGCTTCCGTCGCGTCTGGATGACTCAGATGCCCTACGAACCGGATCTGCTCACGGTGCTGGCGGTCGCCCTGCGTGAGGTCGACCGCATCGAGGTCGCCACCGGCGTGGTCCCGATCCAGAACCAGCACCCGATGCTGCTGGCGCAGCGTGCGTTGACGCTCAGCCTGATCGGCAGCGGCCGTTTCATCCTCGGTCTGGGACTGACCCATCAGGCGGTCACCGAAGGCATGTGGGGTATCCCGTGGGACAAACCCGTTCGGCGACTGGGTGAGTACCTCGACGGTCTGCAGCCGCTGCTGGCGGGCGAGGCGGCCGACGCCGTCGGCCAGACGGTGACCACGCGCGGGGCGCTTCAGATCCCGGGTGCCCGCGCCCCCGCGGTGTACATCGCGGCGTTAGGTCCCCAGATGCTGCGGTTGGCGGGCCGGCGCAGCGCAGGCACCGTCACCTGGATGACCGGCCCCAAGACCTTGGCCGACCACGTCGGGCCGACCCTGCGCCAGGCGGCGGCCGACGCCGGCCGGCCCGACGGGTCGGTGCGGGTCGTCGCCGCGCTGCCGGTCAGCGTCACCGACGACGCCGCCGGTGCCCGGGCGCAGGCCGCCGAACGATTCGCCCTCTACGGGCAGTTGCCCTCGTACCGCGCCATGCTCGATCGGGAAGGGTTCGGCGGCCCCGAAGACGCGGCGATCATCGGCGATGAGCCCACCGTGGCCGGACACCTGGACACGCTGCGGGCCGCCGGCGTCGACGAGTTCGTCGGCGTCGTCTTCGACCGCTCCCCCGACGTCCGTGCCCGCACCCGCGCTTTGTTGCGCCGACACGACTCTTTTTAGAAGGCCGCTTCGTCGAGCTCCATGATGTCGTTGTCGAGCGTCTCGATCACCTGGCGGGTGCTGGAGAGCAACGGCAGGAAATTCTTGGCGAAGAACGACGCCACCGCGATCTTGCCTTCGTAGAAGGCTCGATCGGCGTCACTGACCCCGGCGTCGAGTGCGTCGACGGCGATCACCGCCTGGCGTTGCAGCAACCAGCCGATCATCAGATCGCCGACGCTCATCAGGAAGCGCACCGAGCCCAGGCCGACCTTGTAGATATTGGTGACTTCCTCCTGGGCGGCCATCAGGTAGCCGGTCAGCGCGGCCGCCATCGCCTGCACGTCCGCCAAGGCGGTGGCCAGCAGCGCACGCTCGGACTTCAGCCGGCCGTTGCCGGTCTCGTTTTTGACGAATTCCTCGATCTGGCCGGCCACGTGGCCCAGGGCCACGCCTTTGTCGCGGATGATCTTGCGGAAGAAGAAGTCCTGCGCCTGAATGGCCGTGGTGCCCTCGTAGAGCGAGTCGATCTTAGCGTCGCGGATGTACTGCTCGATCGGGTAATCCTGCAGGTAGCCCGATCCCCCGAGGGTTTGCAGGCTCTCGGTGAGCTTGGCATAGGCCTGTTCCGAACCGACGCCCTTGACCACCGGCAACATCAGGTCGTTGACCCGCACCGCCAGGTCGGCGTCCACGCCGTGCACCGCCTTGGCCACCGCCGCATCCTGGTAGGTCCCGGTGTAGAGGTACAGCGCGCGCAAACCCTCGGCGTAGGCCTTCTGGGTCATCAGGGACCGGCGGACGTCGGGGTGGTGGGTGATGGTGACCCGGGGCGCGGTCTTGTCGGTCATCTGGGTCATGTCTGCGCCCTGTACCCGGGTCTTGGCGTATTCCAGCGCATTGAGGTAGCCGGTCGACAGGGCGGCGATCGCCTTGGTGCCGACCATCATCCGGGCCTGCTCGATGACCTCGAACATCTGCGCGATACCGTTGTGCACCTCGCCGACCAGCCAGCCCTTGGCCGGTATGCCGTGCTGGCCGAACGTCAGCTCGCAGGTCGCGGAGACTTTGAGCCCCATCTTGTGTTCGACGTTGGTGACGAACACGCCGTTGCGGTCGCCCGGCTCGCCGGTCTCGGGGTCGAAGAGGAACTTGGGCACGAAAAACAGCGACAGCCCTTTGGTGCCGGGACCGGCGCCCTCGGGGCGGGCCAGTACCAAGTGGAAGATGTTCTCGAAGAGGTCACCGGAGTCCGCGGAGGTGATGAACCGCTTGACTCCGTCGAGGTGCCAGGACCCGTCGTCCTGCCGGACCGCCTTGGTGCGGGCAGCGCCCACATCCGAACCGGCATCGGGCTCGGTCAGCACCATCGTGGCGCCCCAGCCCCGCTCAGCGGCCAGCACGGCCCACTTCTTCTGCTCCTCGGTGCCCAGGTGGAAGAAGATGTTGGCGAAGCCGGCGCCGCCGGCGTACATCCACACCGCCGGGTTCGCGCCCAGCAGATGCTCGTGCAGCGCCCAGACGACGGCTTTGGGCATCGGCATGCCGCCCAGCTCCTCGTCGAGGCCGACCTTGTCCCAACCACCGTCGAGCACCGCGCGCACCGACTTCTTGAACGGCTCCGGCAGCGAGACCGAGTGGGTCTGCGGGTCGAAGGTGGGCGGGTTGCGGTCGCCTTCGGCGAACGAGTCGGCGACCGGTCCCTCGGCCAGCCGGCTGATTTCGCCCAGCATCTCCGTGGCGGTCTCCACATCCAGGTCGCGGTAGTCGCCCTCGCCGAACGCCCGGTCCACGCCGAACACCTCGAACAGATTGAACAGCTGGTCGCGGACGTTGCTCTTGTAGTGGCTCACCTGCTCCTCCTCGACGAGAATGCCACTCGCGGTTGGGTACTCCACAGAAGTTACCCACCGGTAACAGTGCCAAACCTAACGCGTTCGCAACGGCAGCGCAAGCGGCTGTGAGCGACATTTCGCCGACTAAGTAACCAACCGGTTGGGTTGCTGACGATTCGCGGCCGGATTGCCGCCGTGACCTGCCCTGATGGTCAACCCGGTGCCCGTTGTGGTGATGGTCACTGCGCCCCGGCGAGTGGGTCGGCGGCCACGTCGACGTCGGTCGCGAGTAGGGTCGGAGACGCGAGAACCGCCCACAGGAATGAAACCCCGGTGAAGCCGCTCGACAAGCTGACACCCGCGTCACTGCGCGAGGCCTTCGGTCACTTTCCCACCGGGGTCGTCGCTGTCGCCGCCGAGGTCGGCGGCGTGCGGGAAGGTCTGGCGGCCAGCACGTTCGTGCCGGTGTCGCTGGATCCGCCGCTGGTGTCGTTTTGCGTGCAGAACACCTCGACCACCTGGCCGAAGCTCAAGAAGGCGCCGTCGCTGGGTATCAGCGTCCTGGGTGAGGCACACGACGCGGCGGTGCGCACCCTGGCCGCCAAGACCGGGGACCGGTTCGCCGGTCTGGACACCGTGTGTCGAAGCAGCGGCGCGGTGTTCATCAAGGGCACCAGCGTGTGGCTGGAGAGCGCCATCGAGCAACTGGTGCCGGCCGGGGACCACACCATCGTCGTGCTGCGGGTCAGCGACATTCAGGTCGACCCCGAAGTGGCGCCGATCGTCTTTCACCGCAGCGTGCTTCGCCGGCTCGGCACCTGAGCGCCGATGGTCGCGTTCGCGCGGATCAGCGGCGGAACAGTTTGTTGCCCAGCCACACCAGCGGGTCGTAGCGGTGGCCGGCGACGCGCTCCTTCATCGGGATGATCCCGTTGTCGGTGATCGCGATGCCCTCCGGGCAGACCT
>NZ_VYIK01000073.1 GCF_008709575.1 Mycobacterium sp. | reverse complement strand
AGTCTGTCGCGAGGTGGACCAGGCACCGGGGTTTGATCGGGCACGACGTACAAGTTGTTGTTCTTCTGTTGTACACTGCCGTTATGGAGGTTGCGGTGAGTACGTTGCGGGCCGAGCTCGCGGACTGGATCGAGCGTGTCCGTGCCGGCGAGGAGGTCGTCGTGACCGACCGGGGAATCCCGGTCGTTCGGCTGGTGGCCGTGGACGCCGCGCCGCTGCTGGAGCAGCTGACCCGGCAGGGTGTGGTCAGCCGGCCGCGATCGGCGGGCCGGCCCACGGCCAGCGGGGCACCACGCGTGCGTGCTCGAGGGTCGGTCTCCGACCTGGTCAGCGAACAACGTCGCTGACCCGTGCCGATCGTCTACTTCGACAGCAGCGCGTTCGTCAAACTCCTCGTTGAGGAGGATGACAGCGACATCGCCGCGGCGCTCTGGGATGGCTGCGACGCCGCGGTCTCTTCTCGGTTGGCCTACCCCGAGGTGCGCGCGGCGCTGGCGGCTGCCGGCCGTGCACGCCGCTTGGGCACCGACGAACAACTCCAGGCCCAGGTGATGTGGGAAGAGTACTGGGCCGCCACCCGTGCGGTGGAGCTGACTGAGAACATCGCTCACCACGCTGGACATTTAGCCACAGCGCACGCGCTGCGTGGCGCCGACGCGGTCCACCTTGCCAGTGTCCTCGCTATTGGGGTCGACGACGCCGTGTTCGCCGTGTGGGACCAGCGGCTTCGCTCCGCAGCGCAGCAGGTCGCTGTAGGGCTGGCGCCGAGCCAGTAGCCAACCCGGCTAAAGCCAAAGAACCCTCAGCTTGGTGATGTGCGGTAGACCTCTTACAGCTTCTGCCGGTCGACCGGCCCCGGGGACACTTCTCGACGACGTTGTCTGACGGGTGCGCCGCTGCTCGCCCGACGTGCTGAGCTCCTCAGGCGTGCAGCCGTTCTCGACGCAGCAGCTCCACCTCGGGCAGCTCCAACGGTGTGAGCTCACCCACCACCCGGCTCAGCAGCAAATCAGCCAGCTCCGGGTTGCGGGCCAGGCACGGACCGTGCATGTAGGTGGCGATCACGCTGCCCTGCACCACACCGTCAAAGCCGTCCCCGGCGCGGTTGCCACAGCCTTTCAGCACCCGGCCCAGCGGCGCGGCCGCGGGGCCGAGCACCGTGCCGCCGCGGTGATTCTCGAAGCCGCTCAACGGCGCCGTCAGCTCCGTCGGTAGCGGCGTGCTGACCACTTCGCCGATCGTGCGCTTGGCCTGCGGGGAGGTGGTCACGTCGAGCAGACCCACGCCGTCGACCCGTTCCCCCGACGACGTCTCATACCAGCACCCGAGCACCTGGACGGCCGCACAGATCGCCAACACCGGCGCGCCCCGCGCCGCCGCGCGCTGCAGGCCCGGATGCCTGATGAGATGCCTGGTCGCCAGCCGCTGCGCATAGTCCTCGGCACCGCCCAGCGTGTAGAGGTCCAGCGACTCGGGCACCGGGTCGGCCAGCGTGATCTCGACGATCTCCGCGGCGATGCCGCGCAGCCGGAGCCGCTGCCGCAACACCACCGCGTTGCCCCCGTCGCCGTAGGTGCCCATCACGTCGGGCAGCACCAGCCCGATGCGGACCCTGGAATCGGAGCCTGTTTCAGCCACGGCGCTTCAGCACCCTGTTCAGCTGCAGAAACGCGGTGTAGTTGGCGACCACTTCGACACGACCCGGCGGGCAGGACTCGATTGCCCGCATCGTGTCATGCACCAGCGTGTGCGGGACACCGGCGTATTCCAGCCGCACCGCCAGGTCGGTGGCGCGCTCGCCCGCGGCCACCACCGGAACTTCGGCGAAATCCTCGAAGCCCACGTCCCACAGCCAGGACAGGTCCTCGCCATCGGGCACCTGCCCGTTGACCGCGATGACCACCCCGGCGGCGTGCTTGTCCACCATCGAGATCGCTTCCTGCCACCCTGCCGGGTTCTTGGCCAGTAGGATCCGCACGGTGTGCTCGCCAACGCGGAGCCTCCGGTAGCGCCCGGCGACCTCGTCGACCCCGGACACGGCTGCCACCGCGGCCGCCGGGTCGGCCCCGAGTGTGACGGCGGCGGCCACCGCCTGGACGGCGTTGCCGCGGTTCACGGTGCCGGGCAGCGCCAGGCGCATCGGCAACGCCAACCCATTCGGCCCGTAGAGCCGCTCGTCGTCGAACCACCAGTGCGGGCTGGGCCGCCTGAAGTCGGTTCCGGGAGAATACCAATGGCTCTTCTCGCGGACGATCATCTCGCCGGTGCGCGGGCAGCTCACCGAGTCCGCCGACCAGCGGCCGCCTGCCGCCACCCACACCACGGCAGGGCTGTCATAGGCGGCCGACGTCATCAGCACGTCGTCGCAGTTGGCGACGATCACCGTCTTCGGGTGTCGGGCCAACCCGGTCCGCAACCTGCGCTCGATCGTGTTGACCTCGCCGACGCGGTCAAGCTGGTCGCGGGACAGGTTGAGCAGGACGATCACTGCCGTGTCCACCATGTCCAGCACGTGGGGTACGTGCATCTCATCGACCTCCAGCGCTGCCAGCCGAGCGTCGCGGTCGGCGGCCAGTGCTGCCACCAGGCCGGCATCCATATTGGCGCCTTCGGTGTTGGTGGCGACAGCACCCAGGGTGCGCAGCGCGGCTGCGGTCATCCGGGTGGTCGTCGATTTGCCGTTGGTTCCGGTGATGATCACGGTGCGTCGGCCCGCTCCGAGTTGCCGCAGAATCGAGCGGTCCAGTGTCATCGCCACCAGGCCGCCGATCATCGCGCCGGCGCCCCGGCCGGTCACCCGAGAAGCCCAACTTGCGCCGGCACCGGCAACCAGCGCCAGGCGTCCGCGGGCGGTCATCACCCGCGCAGTTTAGGGCGATCGCCAGCGCGGCGTTGACGCCGGGCGCAGCGGGTCGCCCTCGGAGGGGTTTAGGGCGATCGCCAGCGCGGCGTTGACGCCGGGCGCAGCGGGTCGCCCGGGCAGGTTAGCTTCGCGACACGATCCGCAGCGCACCAGCGATGCGGAGTCGGCATGTCATTCTCGCTTCATGGCGGAGTCGCGCAAGACACCATGGGGCCGACCGCCCACCGAACCGGACACCGGGTGGGCGGTGATCGATGTCGAGACCTCGGGCTTTCGACCGGGTAAGGCGCGGATCATCAGCCTCGCGGTGCTGGCCCTCGACGCCGACGGGCGGGTCGAGCGCTCCGTCGTCAGTCTGCTCAACCCCGGGGTTGACCCGGGCCCCACCCACGTACACGGGCTGACCGCCGCGATGCTCGAAGGCCAGCCGCAGTTCGCCGACATCGTCACGGAGGTGGTGGAGGTGTTGCGTGGCCGGACGCTGGTTGCGCACAACGTCGCCTTCGACTACGCATTCCTGGCCGCCGAGGCCGAGCTCGCCGACGCCGAAGTCCCGGTCGACGCCGTGATGTGCACGGTCGAACTGGCCCGCCGACTCGGACTCGGCACCGACAACCTGCGGCTGGAGACGCTGGCCGCGTACTGGGGTGTGACCCGGCAGCGGCCCCATGACGCGTTCGACGACGCGCTGGTGCTCACTCGGGTGTTGGGCGCCGCACTGGAGCAGGCCCGCGAACGCGACGTGTGGCTGCCGGTGCGGCCGGTGAGCCGTCGCCGGTGGCCGGACGGCCGGATCACCCATGACGAGCTCCGGCCGCTGAAGATGCTGGCGTCGCGAATGCCCTGCCCCTACCTCAACCCGGGCCGCTATGTTCGGGGCCGGCCTCTGGTCCAGGGCATGCGGGTGGCGCTGGCGGCCGAGGTGCGACGGACGCACGACGAACTGGTCGAGCGGATGTTGCACGCGGGATTGGCCTACACCGATGCTGTCGATCGCGAAACATCCCTGGTCGTCTGCAACGAGCCCCGGCCCCGCCACGGCAAGGGCTATCTGGCCCGCGAACTGGGTGTGCCGACGGTTTCCGACGCGCAGTTCATCGATTGCGTGGGCAGGGTCGTGGGCGGCACCGGTGTCGAGGACTTCGCCGAGGCCGACAACGTCGCCGAGCAGTTCGCGCTGTTCTAATCCCGAAGCGCCTTCGCCTTCAGCGTCTCGAACTCGGCCTGGGTGATGGCGCCGCCGTCCAGCAACTCCTTGGCGTGCGCGATCTCCTGCACCGGTGTGCGGGCCGCGAGCGTGCCGCTGTGACCGTCACGTCTGGACACGGCGGCCTCGCGGGCGCGGATCGCCATGCCCTCGCCCCGGGCGATCAGGTAGACCAGCGCGGTCAGGTACGGAAAGACGATCAAAAAGATGACCCAGGCCGCCTTGACCCAGCCCGACGTCTGATGGTCACGCCAGAACAGATCGACGACGATGTTGAACAGGATCAGCAGGTAGGCGATGAACGCGAACACGACGATCGCCGACCACAGAAAGTCCCAAAACGTGTGCCACATACTGGCACCCTAACCAGACGCCCTGTTGACCGCCGACACGACGGCGCGCAGCGACGCGGTGGTGATCGACGACGCGATGCCGACTCCCCACACCGTCTTGCCGGCCACCTGCGCCTCCACGTAGGCCGCTGCCTGTGCCTCGGTGCCGGCGGACAGCGCATGCTCGGAGTAGTCCAAGACCTGGACGTCGAAACCGACATGGCCGAGGGCATCGACGAACGCGGCCAGCGGACCGTTTCCGGTGCCGCTGATCTCGGTCTCCACCCCGTCGATCTTGACCGTCGCGGTGATGCTGGTCGTGCCGCCGTCCTCTTCGCTGGCATCCACCCGCTGCTTGATCCGTTCCAGTGGCCGCACCGGCGCCAGGTACTCCTCGGCGAAGGCATCCCACATCTCCTTGGGAGTGACCTCGCCGCCTTCGCCGTCGGTGATCCGCTGAATCACCTGGGAAAACTCGATCTGCAGTCGGCGCGGCAGCGCCAGACCGTGGTCGGCTTTCATGATGTAGGCCACCCCGCCCTTGCCGGACTGCGAGTTGACCCGGATGACCGCCTCGTAGGTGCGTCCGACGTCACGCGGGTCGATGGGCAGATACGGTACTTGCCAGAGCATGTCGTCGACGTCCATACCGGCGGCATCGGCATCGACCTTCATCGCGTCCAGGCCCTTGTTGATGGCGTCCTGGTGGCTGCCGGAGAACGCGGTGTAGACCAGGTCGCCGCCGTAAGGGTGCCGTTCGTGCACCGGCAGCTGGTTGCAGTACTCGACGGTGCGGCGGATTTCGTCGATATTGGAGAAGTCGATCTGCGGGTCCACACCGCGGGAGAACAAATTCAACCCCAGAGTCACCAGGCACACGTTGCCGGTGCGCTCACCGTTGCCGAACAGGCAGCCCTCGATTCGGTCGGCGCCGGCAGCAAAGCCCAATTCGGCTGCGGCGACGGCGGTTCCCCGGTCGTTGTGCGGGTGCAGGCTCAAGATGACGGACTCACGCCGTTTTAAATTGCGGCTCATCCACTCGACCGAGTCGGCGTAGACGTTGGGTGTGGTCATCTCCACCGTGGCCGGCAGGTTGAAGATGATCGGGTTGTCCGGGGTGGGTTCGATGACATCGGCGACCGCGTCGCACACCTGCTTGGCGTACTCCAGCTCGGTGCCGGTGTAGGACTCCGGGGAGTACTCGAACCGCCAGCGGGTGCCGGGGTAACGCGCCGCCTCGTCGAGGCACTTGCGGGCCCCATCGGTGGCGATTTTCAACACGGCGGCGCGGTCGGCGCGAAACACCACCCGTCGTTGCAGGATCGAGGTGGAGTTGTAGAAGTGCACGATCACCCGGGGCGCGCCCTCGCACGCGGTGAACGTCCGCTCGATCAATTCCGGCCGGCACTGGGTGAGTACCTGGATCGTGACATCGTCGGGGATCGCGTCCCGTTCGATGATCTCGCGGACGAAGTCGAAGTCGGCCTGGCTGGCCGACGGGAATCCGACCTCGATTTCCTTGTAGCCCATCATGACCAGCAGGTCGAACATGCGGCGTTTGCGGGCCGGGCTCATCGGGTCGATCAACGCCTGATTGCCGTCGCGCAGGTCGACCGCGCACCACATCGGCGCGTGTGAGATCACCCGGTCTGGCCACGTGCGGTCCGGCAGGCTGATCGGTTCGACTTCCTCGGCGAAGGAACGGTACCGGTTGACCGGCATCGCCGAGCCGCGCTGGGTGTTCCATGCGGGCTGGTCGGCGTTGGGCGGGCCCGCGGGCTTGACGATGGTCCGGGTGGACCGGTATGCGTCGGGCTGGGAAACGGTAGTCACGGTGATTGCTCCGGAATTTATCTGAAGGGCGCCTGCCAAGGCTCAGACCGGCGCATCGCCCATCCCCGCGACGGGAAGCCGGTCTGGATCAGACCCCGTCGCGGCGCCCGAGAAGAAGCACCTGCGCCACGCTGTCACTGTACACGTTGACCCTGCCCCGGGGTGCGGATCACCCGGATCGTCTTCGACGGCGCAGCGTCAACCCCGGCGCAACGCCCGCTATTGTGAAGCGCTCTATTCTGGACGGGATCTCTCTCAGCGATGCCTGCTCGGGCTGGAAGGGTGCGAAAGTGGCGCTCGTCGTGCAGAAGTACGGCGGTTCGTCGGTGGCCGACGCCGAACGGATCCGCCGTGTCGCCGAGCGCATTGTCAATACCAAGAAGCAGGGCAACGACGTCGTGGTGGTGGTCTCGGCGATGGGTGACACCACCGACGGTCTGCTCGAGCTGGCCCAGCAGGTATGCCCGGTTCCGCCGCCCCGCGAGCTGGACATGTTGCTGACCGCCGGCGAGCGCATCTCCAACGCCCTGGTGGCGATGGCGATCGAATCACTCGGCGCGCAGGCCCGGTCCTACACCGGATCGCAGGCCGGGGTCATCACCACCGCCGCCCACGGTAAGGCGAAGATCATCGATGTCACCCCCGCCCGGGTGCAGTCCGCGCTCGCCGACGGTCAGATCGTGCTCGTCGCCGGCTTCCAAGGGGTCAGCCAGGACACCAAGGATGTCACCACGCTGGGCCGGGGCGGCTCGGACACCACCGCTGTCGCGCTGGCTGCCGCGCTGGGTGCCGACGTCTGCGAGATCTACACCGACGTCGACGGCATCTTCACCGCCGACCCGCGGATCGTGCCCAATGCGCGGCGGTTGGCGACCGTCACCTTTGAAGAAATGCTCGAAATGGCGGCCTGCGGCGCCAAAGTCCTGATGCTGCGCTGCGTGGAGTATGCCCGTCGCTACAACATCCCGGTGCACGTCCGCTCGTCGTATTCGGACAAGCCCGGCACCGTCGTCACCGGATCGATCAAGGATATTCCCATGGAAGACCCCATTCTGACCGGCGTTGCGCATGACCGCAGCGAGGCCAAGGTGACCATCGTCGGTATCCCTGACATCCCGGGCTACGCGGCCAAGGTGTTCCGCGCGGTCGCCGACGCCGACATCAACATCGACATGGTGTTGCAGAACGTCTCCAAGATCGAAGGGGGCAAGACCGACATCACTTTCACCTGCCCGCGCGACAGCGGACCGGTCGCGGTGCAGAAGCTGGAGTCGCTCAAGGGGGAGATCGGCTTTTCGCAGGTGCTCTACGACGACCACGTGGGCAAGGTGTCGCTGATCGGTGCGGGGATGCGCAGCCACCCCGGCGTCACCGCGACGTTCTGCGAAACCCTGGCCGGGGTCGGTGTCAATATCGAATTGATCTCCACCTCCGAGATCCGGATCTCGGTGCTGGTCAGAGACACCGAACTAGACAAGGCCGTGCTGGCGCTGCACGAGGCGTTCGGGCTGGGTGGGGAGGAGCCCGCGGTCGTCTATGCCGGGACCGGGCGGTAGCGGTGGCCGGGGTCGGTGTGACGATCGGGATAGTCGGTGCCACCGGGCAGGTGGGCCAGGTGATGCGCACGCTGCTCGAGGACCGCAACTTCCCGGCGAGCGGGGTGCGGTTTTTCGCGTCGTCGCGCTCGCAGGGCCGCAAGCTGGCCTTCCGCGGACAAGAAATCGAGGTCGAGGACACCGAGACCGCCGACCCGGCCGGGCTGGATATCGCGTTGTTCTCCGCCGGGGCGGCGGTGTCGCGGGTGCACGCGCCACGTTTCGCCGCCGCGGGGGTGACGGTGATCGACAACTCGTCGGCGTGGCGCAAGGACGGTCAAGTGCCGCTGGTGGTTTCCGAGGTGAACTTCGCCGCCGCCCGCCATAGACCGAAAGGCATTATCGCCAACCCGAATTGCACCACGATGGCCGCGATGCCGGTGCTCAAGGTGCTGCATGATCAGGCGCAGCTGGTGCGCCTGGTGGTCTCCACCTACCAGGCTGTCTCCGGCAGTGGGGTGGCCGGAGTGGCGGAGCTGGCCGGACAGGCCCGTGCTGTCGTCGAGGGTGTCGAGAAGCTGGTGCACGACGGCAGCGCGCTGGAGTTTCCCGAACCCAAGACCTACGTCGCGCCGATAGCGTTCAACGTGGTGCCGTTGGCCGGGTCGCTGGTCGACGACGGCTCCGGGGAGACCGACGAGGATCAGAAGCTTCGCAACGAAAGCCGCAAGATCTTGGGCATCCCCGACCTTGCGGTCAGCGGAACCTGCGTGCGGGTTCCGGTGTTCACCGGACACTGTCTGTCGATCAATGCCGAGTTCGCTCAATCGCTTTCGCCTGAACGTGCCCGTGAGTTACTCGACGGCGCCCCGGGCGTCAAGCTGGTCGACGTGCCGACGCCGCTGGCCGCGGCCGGCATCGACGAATCGCTGGTCGGCCGGATCCGCACCGACCCGGGCGTGCCGGAAGGTCGGGGTCTCGCGCTGTTCGTCGCGGGTGATAACTTGCGCAAAGGGGCGGCGCTGAACACGATCCAGATCGCCGAGCTGCTGGCCGCTGAATTGTGATCCCGGGGTGAGTCCGCCCGACGCCAGCCGCGTTGTGCGTTCCTCGCTGCGGGCCGCTTTCGCGGCGTATATCCTACTAGCGCAGAGCTTTTCGTTTGCTCATGCGGATCCGCCCGCGCCGATGCCGGAACCGATCCTGCCCCCGCTGGCGCCCGGGGAGGTGATTCGGATCGGCCCGGCCGCCGGAACCGGCACACCCACTCGCGACTATGGCGTCGGTGCCACCGATCTGTGTGTGTTCATGGAGTTCCCCACCGAAGTGCTTCAGGTGTGCGGGGACAGCTTCGCCGGTGAGGGTGTCGGTTTTGGTGGCCACTATTCGCCGATCGCCTTGCGGGTGGACACCTCCTCGGTCGACGAGTCGGCCGGGGTGACCTACCGCGGGGTTATCGGCGTGTGGGCGCCGCTGTTGGCCGAACCCACCCCACCGGGCGCCTCGCAGCTGCCCGCCGGTGTCGTTCAGATCAACCGGCAGAACTACCTGCTGGTCACCACCGCTGAAAATCTGGTGCCACGGAGCTCGCGATTGGTGAAAGCCGAACCGATGCATGGGAATTGGCAGACGGTGCCCGGGTCGGTGCGGCAGGCGTCCTACCAGGGCGGCGGGCAGTCGCAGATCAGCGGTTTCTACGACCCGATCCCGACTGCCGAGTCACCGCACGGGTGGGTGTACATCGTGGCCGACGACTTCGACCGAACCCACCCGGTGGTGCTCTACCGGTCGACGCCGGAGAACTTCACCGACCGGTCGAAGTGGCAGGGTTGGGCGGGCGGCCCCGGCGGCGGCTGGAAGAAACCCCCGACTCCGTTGTGGGGTGACCAGATCGGCGAGATGAGCTTCAAGCAGATCGACGGTAAGGCGGTGCTGTCGTATTTCAACGCCAGCACGGGAAACATGGAGGTCCGGGTGGCCAACGATCCGACCTCGCTGGGTACGGCGCCGGTCACGACGGTCGTGCAACACGTCGACGATTGGCCCGAGCCGGCCGACAGTCTGCCGCCGCCCTGGGACAATCGGCTGGCTCAGCCCTACGGCGGCTACATCTCCCCGGGTTCGACTCTCGACGAGTTGCGGATATTCGTCAGCCAGTGGGACAACAGCGACCCGCGTGCCCGCGCGCCGTACCGGGTGATTCAGTTCGCGGTCAACCCGTTCAAGCCCGACGACTCATAGCGGGCTCATAACTGAGACCTAGCCGGTGCTAGTCGTTGGTTCCGCATCATTGCCCCATGAGTGAAGTTCCTGAAATCCACAACACGTCGACCTCGGTCGCCTCCCGGCCGGCCCAACCTTTTTGGCTCTACCGGTTCGCGGCCTGGGTCGCGATCGTCGCCGGGATCGTATTCATCACCGCGGTGATCTTCTTCGCCGGTGTTTTTTTCGCCCACCACGGCGGTTACCACGGTCATAGGTGTCATCACCACCGCCACCACCATTCCATGGTCAAGCCGGGTGGTCACCATCACGGGGCCGGCGGTGACAGCGGAACCAGCGCCCCACCCGGGCCTGGGCAGCCGCCCCGATCCGCGCTGCCCTCGAATGCCCCGGCGACCCCGTAGCACAGCGTTCCCACGTCCACCAGCCCGGCGCCCCGATGGGACGCCGGGCTGATTTCCGGGTATCGGACAACCCGTAGCCGCCGGCGTCGTGCGGCATCATGCTGGATATGAGTCAGTCAACCAGATCGTCGACCTCGCCGGCTCCCGCGTCGCTGCAGCAGCCCGACGGGCTTTACGATGCCGCGGCATGGGTTGCCATCATCGCCGGGCTGCTGTTGATCGTCGTGTCGATCCTGTCTGTCGCCGGTATGGTCGGCTGCTGGTTGTGATCCAGCGGCGGGCGGGAGAGCGGCAAAGACAATCGCAGCGGAAAAGTCAGTAGTGATGTGGCGACTTGAGCACTGTGATGTGCTTGTTGGCCTGCCCGATATACCAGCCGGTGTTGGTCATCGAGGCGCCGTGACCAGCACCCGCGTCGCCGCTGGAGCTGACAATTCAGCGTGATTTCATGTCCATCCCTTCCGTCGCCGCACCTGGCGCCTGCATGATCAAGCCATGACTGAGACACCCGAACCCGCCAGCCAGCCCACCACCGCTGCGCCGCTGCCATCTGCGACGGACGCGGCAAAGCCGAGTCGTCTCTACCGGGCTGCGGCGTGGGTGGTGATCGTCGCGGGCATCGTTTTCGTGATCGCGACGATCTTCTTCACCGGTGCCTACGTCACCGGCTACCACCACCACTGGCACCACCACCACCGGGATATGCAGCAGCCCGGCATGCCCGGCGGCCCGCCGCCCGGCGCCGGGCAGTGGCTTTTCGTTTTTCCCGGTCCCAGTGGCCCCGGCATGGGTCCGGGGGGCCCCGGCATGGGTCCGGGCGGTCCGGGCATGGGTCCGGGCGGTCCGGGCATGGGCCCGGGTATGGGTCCGGGGGGTCCCGGTATGGGCCCGGGTATGGGTCCTGGGGGTCCGGGCATGGGCCCGGGTATGGGTCCCGGTGGTCCCGGTATGGGCCCGGGGCAATCGCCATCGCCCGGCTCGCCCGCGCCGCGGCCACGCGCCTGAAACTCCCGGGCGGCTACCGGACACGACGTGGCGCCCGGGCTTCTGTTTGGCAGGTGGTCTTGGCAAGATCGACGCCATGGGCATCGATGTCGTCGACACAGCGGAGGCGACCGCCCCCGGACGGTACGTCACCGCCCCCAGGGGCAACGTCGACCTCTCGGCCACAGTCTGATGCGGGTCACCGCCGGCGCGGTGAGCATGGCGGTGGTCGCCGCAGCATTCGCGCCTCCTGTCGCGGCCGCCGGCCCGTCGAGTCCCGGTGTGGTGAACTATGCCGTGCTGGGCAAGGGTTCGGTGGGCAATATCGTCGGCGGGCCGATGCGCGCCGAATCGATGTTCACCGAGCCGTTCCAGGCGTACTGGGTCGACGACCCGGTGTGCAACAACTGGGCTGACATCGGTTTGCCGGAGGTCTACGACGACCCCGATCTCGCGTCGTTTGCCGGCGCCACCACGCAAACCTCGCCCACTGACCAAAACCACCTGGTCAAACAGGCGGTGGGCGTCTTTGCCACCGGTGCCGCGGCCGACCGGGCCTTCCACCGCGTCGTGGACCGCACCGTCGGCTGTTCGGGGCAAACGACCGCGATTCATCTCGACAACGGAACCACCCAGGTGTGGTCCTTTGCCGGTGGCCCGCCGAGCGCCACCGACGAGACGTGGACCAAACAGGAAGTCGGCACCGACCGGCGCTGCTTCACCCAGACCCGGGTGCTGGACAACGTATTGCTGCAGGCGAAAGTCTGCCAGCCAGGCAACGGGGGACTCGCGTTGAACGTGCTGGTCGGGGCCATGGAGAACGCGCTCGGGCAATAAAGCAGCCGCACCGGCCGTACCGGGAAGGGGGAACGGATGGCTCACGGTTGGCTATCGTGGCGGTAATCGCTTGCACAGCAGCGGTCCGCGGACCAGGTCCGGACCTGGAGGCATCGGGAATATGGCGTCTGCCGTCGCGTCAGGGCTGGTCCCTACCTGCCGGGCCGACGGCGCGCTAACCGGGTCGTTGGACGCTGCGCGCTACGTCACCGACGGTTGTTTGACCGACGGTCCGCTGGGACGGGTCGGCCTGGAACTGGAGGCGCATTGCTTCGATCCGCTCGAACCACGCCGCAGACCGGTCTGGGACGAGATCACCGGTGTGCTGGCGGTGCTGCCGCCGCTGCCGGGCGGCAGCACGGTCACCGTCGAACCCGGGGGCGCGGTCGAACTGTCCGGCCCGCCCGCCGAGGACGTGCTGGCGGCGATTGAGGCGACAGACAGCGACCAGGCGGTACTGCGCGCGGCGTTCGCCGCCGCCGGGCTGGGGCTGGTGTTGCTGGGCACCGACCCGTTGCGGCCGGCTTGCCGGGTCAATCAGGAGGCGCGCTACCACGCCATGGAGCGGTTCTTCGTCGCCAGCCGCACCGGTGCGGCGGGTGCGGCCATGATGACCTCGACGGCCTCGGTGCAGGTCAACCTCGACGCCGGGCCCCGGTCCGGTTGGTCCGCACGGGTGCGACTGGCCCATGCGCTGGGACCCACCATGATCGCCATCACCGCTAATTCACCACTTTTGGGCGGAAAGTTCTCCGGCTGGCAATCGACCCGCCAGCGGGTGTGGGGTGAGCTGGATTCCGCGCGGTGCGGGCCCGTCTTGACCGTCGGCGGTGAGGAACCGGGCAGCGACTGGGCACGCTATGCGCTCAAGGCGCCGGTGATGCTCCATACCGGGCCCGACGGCGCTGCGGTGCCGGTCACCCGCAACGTCCCGTTCACCGACTGGGCCGACGGCCGCGTCCTGCTGGGCGGGCGTCTTCCGACCACGGACGACCTGGACTACCACCTGACCACGCTGTTCCCGCCGGTGCGTCCCCGCGGCTGGCTGGAGATCCGCTACCTTGACGCCGTTCCCGACGACGTCTGGCCCGCGGTGGTGTTCACCCTGGTGACGTTGCTCGACGACGGGACTGCCGCCGATCTGGCCGCCGACGCCGTCGAGCCGGTCACCGCGGCCTGGGACACCGCCGCCCGCGTGGGGCTGGCCGACCGGCGGCTGTATGCGGCCGCCAACCGCTGTGTGGGCATCGCCGCCGACCGGGCGCCGAGGCCGCTGCTCGACACCATGGACCGGCTGGTCCAAGCGGTGGAGCAGGGCCGCTGCCCGGCCGACGACTTCGCCGAGCAGGTGATCGAGCACGGCATCGCCCCGATGATCACCCGGTTGGCCCAAGGATCGCCGTCATGAGCTCACCCGACACCCTGGCGGCCGCGCTGACGGCGGCGCGGGAGCGCACGTTGCGGCTCGTCGACTTCGACGACGACGAACTGTGCCGCCAATACGACCCGTTGATGAGCCCGCTGGTGTGGGATCTCGCGCATATCGGCCAGCAAGAAGAACTCTGGTTGCTGCGCGGCGGTAACCCGGACCGTCCGGGGATGCTCTCGCCCGGCGTCGACAAGCTCTACGACGCGTTCCTGCACTCCCGCGCCAGCCGCGTGGACCTTCCGCTGCTCTCGCCGACTCAGGCGCGGACGTACTGCCGCAGCGTGCGGTCGGCCGTGCTGGACGCTCTCGATGCGTTGCCCGGTGAGGATGACGGCTTCGTGTTCGCGATGGTGGTCAGCCACGAGCATCAGCACGACGAGACCATGCTGCAGGCGTTGAACTTGCGGGTCGGCCCGCCGTTGCTGAGCGGGGGAGCAGCGCTGCCGGCCGGCCGGCCGGGTCTGGCCGGAACGTCGGTCCTGGTGCCCGGCGGTCCGTTCGTGTTGGGCGTCGACTCCGCGCGTGAACCGTATTCGCTGGATAACGAACGACCCGCCCACGTGGTCGACGTACCGACCTTTCGGATCGGGCGCGTCCCGGTCACCAACGGCGAATGGCGGCAGTTCGTCGACGCCGGCGGCTACCGGCAGCCGCAATGGTGGTCGGAGCGCGGCTGGCGGTATTGCCGCCAGGCCGGCCTGACCGCTCCGCAATTCTGGAACCACGACGGGCACAGCCGCACCCGCTTCGGCCATCAGGAGACGATTCCGGCTGACGAACCCGTCCAGCATGTCAGCTATTTCGAAGCCGAGGCCTACGCCGCGTGGGCCGGCGCCCGGCTGCCCACCGAAGTCGAATGGGAGAAGGCCTGTGCCTGGGACCCGGCGGCGGGCGCGCGCCGCCGCTACCCGTGGGGCGACGACGATCCGTCGGCTGCGCATGCCAACCTCGGCGGTGCCGCGCTGCGCCCCGCGCCGGTCGGTGCCTACCCGGCCGGTGCGTCGGCCTACGGCGCCGAACAGATGCTCGGCGATGTCTGGGAGTGGACCAGCTCAGCGCTGCAGCCGTGGCCCGGATTCACCCCGATGATCTACCAGCGTTACTCACAGCCGTTCTTCGGCGGGGACTACCGGGTCCTGCGCGGCGGGTCATGGGCGGTGGATCCGGGCATTCTGCGACCCAGCTTCCGCAACTGGGATCATCCGTACCGGCGGCAGATCTTCTGCGGCGTCCGGTTGGCGTGGTCGGTCGACTGATGTGCCGTCACCTCGGATGGCTCGGCGGCGAGGTTGCCCTGTCCGCACTGGTGCTCGACCCGCCGCACGGGCTGCGGGTGCAGTCGTATGCGCCGCGCCGGCAGAAACACGGCGTGATTAACGCCGACGGCTGGGGTGTCGGCTTTTTCGACGGTGTGACGCCGCGACGGTGGCGCAGCACCACGCCGCTGTGGGGCGATGCGTCTTTCGCTTCGGTCGCGCCGGCGCTTCGCAGCCACTGTGTGGTGGCCTCGGTGCGCTCCGCGAGCGCAGGCATGCCCATCGAAACCGGCGCGACCGCCCCGTTCACCGACGGGCAGTGGCTGCTGGCACACAACGGGGTCGTCGACCGTTCGGTGCTGCCCGGCACCGCATCGGCCGAACCCGTCTGCGACAGCGCGGTGTTGGCGGCTCTGATTTTCGATCGCGGACTCGACGCGCTGGCTGGGGTGATCGCGCAGATCGGTGCCGAGGATCCGGGTGCTCGGCTGAACATCCTGGCTGCCAATGGTTCTCGACTCTTGGCCACTACGTGGGGTGACACCCTGTCGGTCTTGCGCCGTGACGATGGCGTGGTGGTAGCCAGCGAACCCTACGACGACGACCCCGGCTGGGAGGACGTTCCCGACCACACCCTGGTCGACGTCACCGCAGACGGCGTGAGGTTGACCGCACTCGAATACCCGAAGGGACCGCGATGACACTGACCCTGTCCAATCATCTGGGTGCGGACTCGGCGTACCGCGCACTGCGCCGCGACGTCCTCGAGGGGCTTACGTGCTCCCCGAAGTCGTTGCCGCCGAAATGGTTCTACGATTCGGTCGGCAGTGACCTGTTCGACCAGATAACCCGACTACCGGAGTACTATCCGACGCGGGCCGAGGCGGAGATCCTGCGTGCCCGGTCCGGAGAGGTGGCCGCGTTGACCGGGGCTGACACGCTGGTCGAACTGGGCAGCGGGACATCGGCGAAAACCCGGATGCTGCTCGACGCATTGCGCGACGGCGGCGTGCTGCGAAGATTCGTGCCGTTCGATGTCGACGCCGGCATGCTTGAAGCGGCGGCGAACGCCATTCAGCGCTGCTACCCCGGCGTCGAGATCAACGCTGTATGCGGCGATTTCGAGGAACACCTGACCGAAATTCCCCGAGAGGGCCGTCGGCTGTTCGCGTTCTTGGGATCGACGATCGGCAACCTCACTCCCGAACCACGTGCCAAGTTCCTGGCCTCACTGGCTGCGGTGATGCATCCGGGCGACGGTCTGCTGCTGGGCACCGATCTGGTCAAAGACACCGGCCGGCTCATCCGCGCCTACGACGACGCCGCCGGCGTGACAGCGGCGTTCAACCGCAACGTGCTCGCAGTGATCAACCGCGAACTCGAGGCCGATTTCGAGGTCAGCGCATATGCCCACGTCGCTCGTTGGAACGCCGCCGAGGAACGGATGGAGATGTGGCTGCGGGCCGATAGCGCCCAGCGGGTGCGCGTCGGTGCACTCGGTTTGATCGTGGAGTTCGCCGCGGGTGAGGAAATGCTCACCGAGGTGTCGTGCAAGTTCCGCCGGGAGGCGGTGACCGCCGAGCTCGCTGCCGCGGGATTGCGCCAAACCCACTGGTGGACCGACAACGCGGGCGACTTCGGCGTGTCGCTGGCGGTCAGGTCAGATATGGTCGGTCCAGAGCATATGTAGTGTCTGGGGTTGTTTGAGATGGTCATCCGTGCGTTCGGGGTCGGAACAGGCCTGGCTGCCGTAGCAGCGATGATCGGGGTGCCTGTCGCCCACGCCGAGGGCGGCATCGACGAGATCAACGGCTGGACGGTGACACCGACCAGCGACACCGTGGAATTGCTGACCAACAACGCCACCCTGTCGGACCCCGGCGATACGCTGGGACTGGGCACATCGCCGATCGCCGGTGAGTGGCTCAGCGAACCCGCGACGCTGAGCAGCGTCGGGTCCTTCGAGTCGTTCTCCACACCGGATGCCCTGCTTTCTGCCAGTTACCTTATGATCCAGGACAACTGGTTACCCGGACTGGAGTTCGTGGGAATCCAAACCGGCCGGGACAACGATCTCCTCGCATTCCTGGTGCCCGTCGACGGAGGCAAACATATGGTCGATCTGGTTAACTTCGGCGCCGGCGACGTCCCGCCGCTGGTCAACCCGGATGCCACCGGCCCGATCGACGTGGGCGGGGTACAGCAGGCATCGCCGCAGGACGGAGCGCTGCTCAACGACCTCGCCGGTGCGCTGTTCCAGGGCGAGACTGCTGATTGGAGCAAGGCGACGACACTGTTTGCTGATCTGCTCGGCACCGACCCGCCGGATGCCTCCGCAGCGATGGCCGACTCGGGCGCGGCTGCCGCTTCCGGCGCAGCTGAGCTGCTCAGCCAGGCCGGCGCGAACCTGGCCGAGGCCCAGAGCGCGATCACCATGCCGCTCGAGGTGTCCACCACTACAGTCCTCGACTTACTTGGCAACCTGGGCGCGGTAGTCACTGGGGGATTTGAGGCGGGCATTGGTACCGGGATGGCCAAAGCAGTTGTCGATCAACTTCAGTCGGCGGAGTCCATCATCTCCGCTCACGACGGCGGCTTGTCCACTCAGGTTGCCCAGCTGTTCTTCGATCCCCTCAATCAGGATTGGGTCACCACCAGCGCAGCTTTGTTGCACGCCGACCAGGCATTTGAAGGCGCCCTCACCAGCGGTTCCGGCTTTGACACCGCCGATGCTTCGCTGTTCACGGTCGACCTGCAGGTGTTCGGCGATGTCGTCAACTCCCTTCCCTTTCTCGATGTCGCCAACCTCGTCAACCTGTTCTGACCGGCGACGAACGCCATACCGCGCCGATTCGCTCAACCTGACTGGCTACCATGCCAGCTCCCACAGGAGTGATGATGGACGATTGCGTGCAGCCAAAGCGCCCAGGGAGAACAGATGGCCGATTTCGGTGAGTTCATAATCTCGATCGACCAGGGCACCACCAGCACCCGCTGCATGATCTTCGACCACGACGGGGTCG
>NZ_VYIK01000072.1 GCF_008709575.1 Mycobacterium sp. | reverse complement strand
ATCCTGGAGTCCATTGGAAGATTAATAAAACGAATTAACGGCGCGGGACACTAGCGGCCTCATGCTAAAATTAGGCCCCGGGCTTGCGGTCCCGGACCACGTGTGCCGCTGCGACAGGAAGGAGCGACGGTATGGGCTCGCGTCGTGCGCGCCGGTGGGCCATGGGCCTGGCGTGGCTCACCGGCGCAGCAGCCACTGCGCTCAGCGCCGGCGTGGGAAGCGCAGGCGCCGACACGACCGATCTGGTCGGTGCCACGGCGGGCAGCGCCGCATCCACGGCAGGCGATGCGCTGACCGATGCGCTGCTGTATTCACTGTGGCTCGATAACGCTGTTGTTTTCCTCGATGACGTGCAGGTAGCCTACAGCGACTTCACTCCGCTGGCTCTGCACCACGTCGAGACGGCCACACCGGCCGGCCTGCTGGCCACCGCCAGCACCAACCTGACCGACGCGAACGATGTGCTGAGCACCATATCGGCACCCCCCGGCTCTGAAGCAGCCCAGTTCGTCGACAACCAGTCGATAGCCGTGTTTTCGAATTCCCTGGAAACGCTGCAGTCAGCCGCAAACATCATCTCCGCTGACGGCGGGTTTCTCACGCCGGTCGAGCAACTCGTTGTCACCCCGGCCGAGCAGGACTGGGTCCAGGCCAGCACGGCCATGCTGCACGCAGACCAGGCATTGGCCACCGCGGTCACCGGCAACACCGGGCTTGACGCCGCAGAACTCGGTGTCGTCCACGCCGGCGACCTTCTCACGATGGCCGAACTGAACTCCTTCCCGGCCCTGTTTATCGCCGACGTCGTCGGTGCGGTGTAAACGCCGGTGGCCGGTGCGCGCCCCCGCGCCTACCCTTACTGGCAATGCAGGGCAGAAAAACCGCCGTCGCCGCCGTGGGGATAGTGCTCGCGGGGTGCTCCGGATCCGGCCGGCCGGTGGCCACAGTGACGTCCACGGTGCAGCCGGTGATCACCAAAACCGTCACGGTGACCCGCCCGGCGCCGGCAGCGCCCGTGCTGAAAACGACCATGGAAACCGATGGCACGTATCGCGTCGGTACCGACATCGCTGCGGGTACCTATCGCTCGGCCGGTCCGAGCGCCGAGGGGGAATCCGATTGCTATTGGGCCCGACTGAGCAGTCTCAACCCGGTCGACATCATCGCTAACGACATCAGCACCGCTCCTCAGCTGGTGGTGATAAAGCCGAGCGACGCGGCGTTCTTGACGCACAGCTGCCAGCCCTGGCAGAAGACCGACTGACCAGCAATCTTCGCCAGACGGCGGCCCGGGGGGACGATCCTAAGCTCGACTAACGATGGTCGTTATGAGGGCGTTATAGTAGCGGGTATGCACGTGCCTCGTCTGAACACACTTCTGGCAACCGGTGCGGCCCTGCTGGTGGCCGGGATCATTCCCGTGGCCTCGCCCGGGCACGCTGCGGCCGACCCGTTCACGCCCTGCGCCGGCTGCTCGTCCAACGACTCGACCGACGACTTTCCGATCCCGCGGCGGATGATCAACACGACCTGCACCGCCGAGCAGATCCTGGCCGCCGCGAGAGACTACACCCCGATTTATTACCAGCGGTACATGACCGATTACGACAATCACCCCAACGTGCAGCAGGCGACCCAAGACATGGCCCACTGGTTCTACTCGTTGTCCCCGGCGGACCGCCGGGCTTATTCGGCCAACTTTTATGCACCGCAAGTCGACCCGCTGTGGTTGGCGTGGCCCAACCACATGAAGATCTTCTTCAACAACAAGGGTGTGGTTGCCAAGGAAACCGACAACTGCGCCAAGTACCCACCCAACGACATGTCCGTGTGGGATTGGTGACCTTACGGCCGGCGCAGCGCAGGCGGGCCGCGGTCCTGTCGTCAGCCCGGCTGGTTCAGCAGCTCGCGCACTACCGGGCGGGGCGGGAAAGGCCGCAGTAGCCCGCTGGCCGGGCGCGTGCGCACCCGCTGCGGCCACCAGAACCAGCGCCCGAGCAGCGCCGCGATCGACGGTGTCATGAACGACCGCACGACCAGGGTGTCGAACAGCAGCCCGAGCCCGATCGTCGTGCCCACCTGGCCGATCACCGCCAGGTCGCTGACCGCCATGGCCATCATCGTGAACGCGAACACCAGCCCGGCCGACGTGACGACCGAGCCGCTGCCGCCCATGGCGCGGATGATGCCGGTCTTGAGCCCGGCGTGGATCTCTTCTTTGAAGCGCGCCACCAGCAGCAGGTTGTAGTCCGAACCGACGGCCAGCAGGATGATGACCGACATCGCCAGCACCATCCAGTGCAGGTCGAGCCCGATGAGGTGCTGCCAGATGAGCACCGACAACCCGAAGGCGCTGCCCAGCGACAGCAACACGGTGCCGACGATGACGGCGGCGGCGATGATGCTGCGGGTAATGATGAGCATGACGATGAATATCAGGCACAACGACGCGATCCCGGCGATGATCAAGTCGTAGGTGGACCCGGTGGCCAGATCCTTGTACATCGGTGCGGTGCCACCGAGGTAGACCTTGGAGCCCTCCAGCGGCGTCCCCTTGATGGCCTCGTGCACCGCGTGCTTCATCGGCTCCACGGTGGCGATTCCTTCCCGCGACGCGGGGTCGCCCTCGTGCGAGATGATCATCCGCACCGCGTGGCCGTCCGGTGACAGGAACATCTTCAACCCGCGCTTGAAATCGGCGTTGTCGAAGGCTTCCGGAGGCAGGTAGAACGAGTCGTCGTTTTTCGCCTCGTCGAACGCGTGGCCCATCGCCGATTGGTTTTTCATCATCTCGGCCATCTGGTCCTGCAGACCGCCCATCGTTTGCTGCATGGTCAGCTGCATGATCCGCATGCTTTTCATCGTGGCGATCATCGGCGGCATGACCACGAGCATCTGCGGGATCAGCGTGTCGAGCCGATCCATGTCCGGCAACAGGTTGGTGATGTCGTCGGTCATCGTGTCGACGCCGTCGAGGGCATCGAAGATCGACCGCAGCGACCAGCAGATCGGGATGTCGAAGCAGTGCTTCTCCCAGTAGAAGTAGCTACGGATGGGCCGCCAGAAATCGTCGAAATTCGATATCTCGTCACGCAAGTCCTGAATGTCGGCGACCATGCCGTGCATCCGAAGGTCCATGTCATGGGTGGTTTCCGACATGTGCCTGGTGATCTCGAGCATCTTCTCCATGCTGTTGATCGTGGTCTGCATTTCCTCACCCATGCGCAGCATGTCTTTCATGCGGTCCTGCATGTACTGCATGTTCAGCTGCTGGGTGGTGCCCTGCATGCTGATGGCGAACGGGATCGACGCGTGATTGATCGGGGTACCCAGCGGCCTGGTGATGGCCTGCACGCGTCCGATGCCCGAAGTGCGGAACACCGCTTTGGCCACTTTGTCGATGACCAGGAAATCGGCCGGATTCCGCATGTCGTGATCGGTTTCGATGAGCAGCAGATCCGGGTTCATCCGCGATTGCGAGAAATGCCGATCAGCGGCCGCGTACCCCTCGTTGGCCGGAATGTCGCTCGGCATGTAATTGCGGTTGTCGTAGCCGGGTCGGTATCCGGGCAGGGTTACCAGGCCGACCAGCGCGACGGCGACTGTCGCGGCCAGCACCGGCGCCGGCCAGCGCACCACTGCCGCGCCGATCTTGCGCCAGCCGCGGATCCGCATCGCCCGCTTGGGCTCCAACAAGCCGAAATGACTTGCCGCCACCACGACAGCGGCTCCCAGGGTGAGCGCGGCGGCGACCATGACGAGCATGCCGATCGCCAACGGCACACCCAGACTTTGGAAGTAGGGCAGTCGGGTGAAGCGCAAGCAGAAGGTGGCGCCGGCGATCGTCAGCCCCGATCCGAGGATCACATGGCTGGTCCCGCGATACATCGTGTAGAACGCGGACTCGCGGTCCTCCCCGACGGTGCGGGCTTCCTGGTAGCGGCCGATCAGAAAGATCGCGTAGTCCGTGGAGGCGGCGATAGCCAGCGTCACCAGCAAATTGACCGCGAACGTCGACAACCCGATCAGGTTGAAGTAGCCCAGGAACGCCACCACGCCGCGGGCCGCCGAGAGCTCCAGGAAGACCATCGCCAGCACCAGCATCACCGTGCTGATCGAGCGGTAGACGAACAGCAGCATGACGATGATCACCAGGAAGGTGATCGAGGTGATCAGCTTGACGCTGCGGTCGCCGGCGATGCGCTGGTCGGCGAGCAGCGGGGCCGCCCCGGTCGCGTAGACCTTGACCCCGGGCGGCGGCGGGAGCTCCTTGAGGATCTTCTGCACCGAGGCGACCGACTCGTTGGCCAGGCTCTCACCCTGGTTGCCCGCCAGATAAACCTGGACGTAGGCGGCCTTGCCGTCGGGGCTCTGCGACCCGGCCGCTGTCAGCGGGTCACTCCAGAAGTCCTGGACGTTCTCGACGTGTGCGGTGTCCGCCCGGAGCTTGGCGACCAGCTTGTTGTAGTACTGGTGGGCGGCGTCGCCGAGCGGCTGCTGGCCTTCCAGCACGATCATCGCCGAGCTGTCGGATTTGAACTCGCGGAAGTCCGCGCCGACCCGGTGCATCGCGATCATCGACGGCGCGTCGTTGGGGCTCATCGACACGTTGCGCATCTGGCCGACCACGTCGAGCTGGGGCACGGCGACATTCAGGACGACGGTGAACGCCAGCCAGCCGAGGATGATCGGTACGGACAGCCGGCGGATCCATCGCGCCCCGCGCGAACGAGCCGGTTCCGGGGGAGGAACGGGGAAGACCTCGGTCGGCGCCTCGGTCGTCGTTGCGGTCATGCGGATTTCACCAGGCAGAAGGTTTGGGCGTTCACGCCGCTGCGGATCCTTTCATCCTTGACGACACCGTCGACGGTGATGCGGCAGCCGATGGTGTCGCTGTGCCCCTGAGCCACGATGTTGGGGCTCACGGCGGGATCGGTGGTCGACAACGTGAGCGACCACGGCAGCCGCGCCGAGTCCACGCGCCGCGGGTCGGCGCTGAGGTCCAGATAGTTGATATCAGCCTCGGTGCCGTCAGGGCTGAAGATCTCATAGACGACGACCTTGGGGTTGAACGGTTTAGTGTCTTCGAACTTGACCGACGAGCCCCCGGCGTTGCCGTGTGCGCCGAAATACCCGTGGACCCGGTAGACCGAGAACCCGCCGACGGCGACGACTGCCACGATGACCAGCGGCAGCCAGACACGTTTGATAACGCCAAACATTTCTGAAACTTCGCCCCTCTCGTCGCTACCTACCAGGCGGCCCTACCCCCGGGCCGGGGCCGCTCAGCGCAGCGGCCCGGTCATCGTCCTGATTGCCTCCGTCTCTGGCGGGGCCGAAACGCTGGACTGATTAGCTCTGGACTAATTAGCTTATGTGTAACCTTAGCTACTCTAATCGGAACAGGCTATGAACGGAAACCGATGGCAGGCTCGACACCGTGACTGGCGGGAGCCTGCGAACGGGAGCTGGATCTTTCGCGCGGAGCCGGCGAGCTACGATCCAAGTCATGAAGGTAGCGAGGCTCGCCCCAATCGTGGTCATCGCGGCGGTGGTCGGTGCCATCGCGCCGGCTCACGCCGATCCCGACACCGATTTCGACAATCAGATTCAGCGGTACGGTATCTACGGCCCGCACGATTACGACCCGTTCCTGGCCAAGATCGCCTGCCGGCGGTTGGCCCAGGGCGTCGACCCCGACGCGGCGGCATCCGCGCAATTCCTCTCGCACAACCTCCCGCGGGGCACCACCCAGGTACAGACCTATGAGTTCCTGGCCACCGCCATCAGCATCTACTGCCCCGACCTCGCCCCCAAGCTGCAGAACATTCCGGCACGCTGAGCGGCCGCAGCCACGTGCAACGGCGGCTAGTCGTCGACGGCGACACCACCGCGCGAGCGTCTGCGCCGGCGCGACGACTTGCCGGCCGGGCGGCGGTTGCGCAACCCGCCCCGGGCTTCGACCGCCTCGGTGTCCTCGGCGCCGGACGGCTCGCCGACGGCGGCCGTTTCCGGTTCTTCTCCGGTCGCCTCGGCTTCGGCGGTAGCCGCGTCGGTCTCGGGGGTCTCGGGGGTCTCGGGGATCTCGGGGGCGGCTTCCTGAACCTCGTCGTCCGCGGCGGTGCCCTTCCCGCCGCGTCGGCGGCGTTTGGGTTTCTTGGGTTTGCGCGCTTTGGGTGGCTTGGGTGGTTTGGGCGCAAGCTCGGCCACGAATGACAGGTAGAACCCGACTATGCCCAGCAGCGCGATCGCGGCGGCCGCGCCGTAGATTCCGAACAGCCAGCGCCCGGCGCTGTCCAGGCTCAGCCAGATCTCGCTGATCGCGGTGCCGGCGATCAGCACCCCGGCCAGGGTGTGCGCCACGATCGACCAGGTCCGCATGCGCAGCGCCAGCCGCGGGGTGCCGTACTCCGGCTTGCGGGTCCGAAGCACGGTAAACACCACCGGCAACGCCGCCAGCCCGATCACCACACCGGTCACGATCCGCAGCGCCGTGCCCAGGGTGTGGGGGATGTAGCCCATCAGTTCGGGCCAGCGCGGCACCACGAAGAAGAAGTAGAGGACACCGGCAACCAACGCGAACACCGCGTGCCAGACGATGGCGACCGTTCGCCCCATAGTCCTCCTCGAGCTGGTGTCCCGGGCCCGACCATGTGGTGGTCGCGCCCGGGACGAGAGTGCGGAGGATGCGGGATTTGAACCCGCGAGGGCTATTAACCCAACCCGCGTTCCAGGCGAGCGCCATAGGCCACTAGGCGAATCCTCCGTCGGCCATGGTAACCGAGCCCGGCCTCGCGTCGTCCGGCCGGCTCGTGGCTGGTCCGACCGGCCCGGATCGCCGGTACTACACTCGCGGTGGACCCCGCGCGGCGTTTATCCTGCGAACTCCCCCAGGGCCGGAAGGCAGCAAGGGTCAACGGGCTCTAGCGGGTGCGCGGGGTCCCCTGCGTCGGAGCCGGCGGGCCCCTCGATGTCCGAGGGGTCTACCCGGTACCGATTCCACTGGTCCCACGGCGATGACAGGGAAAGGCCTATGGTGTCGGTCGGCTCGTTGAGCACCCTCGGCTCCGCGGAACTCGAGGCGCTGCACGCGCGCCACCGGCAGGAGTACGCCAACCTGCAGGCCAAGAAGCTGGCCCTTGACCTCACCCGCGGCAAACCGTCGGCTGAGCAGCTCGATCTGTCCAACGCGCTACTGAGTCTGCCCGGTGCGGACTTCCGCGACGCGGAGGGCACCGACACCCGTAACTACGGCGGCCTGCACGGCTTGCCGGAACTGCGGGCCATCTTCGGGGAGCTGCTGGCAATCGCGGTGCCCAACCTGCTTGCGGGCAACAACTCCAGCCTGGAACTGATGCACGACGTGATCGTGTTCTCGATGCTCTACGGCGGGGTGGACTCGCCGCGCCCCTGGAAGGACGAGCCGACCGTCAAGTTCCTGTGCCCCGTCCCGGGCTATGACCGCCATTTCGCCATCACCGAGACGATGGGCATCGACATGATCCCGGTGCCGATGCGCGAGGACGGCCCGGACGTCGACGTGATCGAAGAGCTGGTTGCCGCCGATCCCGCGATCAAGGGCATGTGGGCGGTGCCGGTGTTCGCCAACCCCACCGGGGTGACCTACTCCTGGGAGACGGTTCGCCGGCTTGTCCAGATGCGAACTGCCGCAAACGATTTCCGTTTGTTTTGGGACAACGCCTATGCGCTGCACACCCTGACGCTGGACTTCCCGCGCCAAGTCGACGTGCTGGGGCTGGCCGCCGCTGCGGGTAATCCTCACCGGCCGTATGTCTTCGCGTCCACCTCCAAGATCACCTTCGCCGGCGCCGGCGTCAGCTTCTTCGGCGGGTCGCTGGGCAACATCGCCTGGTATCTGCAGTACGCGGGCAAAAGGTCGATCGGTCCGGACAAGGTCAACCAACTGCGGCATCTACGGTTTTTCGGCGACGCCGACGGGGTGCGTCTGCACATGCTGCGTCATCAGCAGATCCTGGCGCCTAAATTCGCGCTCGCCCTGGAAACTCTGCACAAGCGGCTCGACGATGCCAAAATCGCGTCCTGGACCGAACCCAAAGGGGGCTACTTCATCAGCCTCGACGTGCTGCCCGGCACGGCGCGGCGAACCGTCGCTTTGGCCAAAGACGCCGGAATCGCCCTCACGGAGGCGGGCGCATCCTTCCCGTACCGAAAAGACCCCGAGGACAAAAACATTCGGATCGCGCCGACGTTCCCGTCGATGTCGGAGCTGCGCGACGCGATCGACGGACTGGCGACCTGCGCACTGCTGGCCGCTACCGAGTCCTTGCGCAATCCGGTCGTCACCGGCCGGCGGTAGCCTGCTGACCGTGGCGCTCTACCGCAAGTACCGACCGGCGACCTTGGCCGAGGTGGTGGGCCAGGAACACGTCACCGTGCCGCTGTCGAACGCGCTCGCGGCGGGCCGGATCAACCACGCGTATTTGTTCTCCGGCCCGCGTGGCTGCGGCAAGACGTCCTCGGCGCGCATCCTGGCCCGATCGCTGAACTGTGTGCAGGGGCCCACGCCCACCCCGTGCGGTGGTTGCGCGTCCTGTGTTGCGCTGGCGCCCAATGGGCCGGGCAGTATCGACGTGATCGAACTCGACGCGGCCAGCCACGGCGGGGTCGACGACACCCGCGAACTCCGCGACCGCGCGTTCTACGCGCCGGCCCAGTCACGGTATCGGGTGTTCATCGTCGACGAGGCGCACATGGTGACCACGGCGGGATTCAATGCCCTGTTGAAAATCGTCGAGGAGCCCCCAGAACACCTCATCTTCGTGTTCGCGACCACTGAACCGGAGAAGGTGCTGCCGACGATCCGGTCCCGCACCCACCACTACCCGTTTCGGCTGCTGCCGCCGCGCACGATGCGGGCACTGATCGAACGGATCTGCCGGCAGGAGGGCGTCGCGGTCGACGATGCCGTGTTCCCGCTGGTGATTCGGGCCGGGGGCGGTTCGCCGCGGGACAGTTTGTCGGTGCTCGACCAGCTGCTGGCCGGGGCGCAGGACAATCGGGTCGGGTACCGTCAGGCGTTGAGTCTGCTGGGCGCCACCGACGTCGCGCTGATCGACGACGCCGTCGATGCCCTCGCGGCGGGTGACGCCGCCGCGGTGTTCGGGGCAGTGGAGTCGGTGATCGACGCCGGCCACGACCCGCGACGGTTCGCCGTCGACCTGCTGGAGCGGTTTCGTGATCTTCTCGTGCTGCAAGCAGTACCGGACGCCGCTGCCCGCGGCGTGGTCGATGCGACCGAGGACGTGCTGGATCGCATGCGTGATCAGGCGGCCCGGATTGGTCCGGCGACGCTGACCCGCTACGCCGAAGTCGTGCAGGCGGGGCTGGGGGAGATGCGCGGCGCGACGGCGCCGCGGCTGCTGCTCGAGGTGATTTGCGCGCGGCTGCTGCTGCCGTCGGCCAGTGACGCCGAATCGGCGTTGCTGCAACGTCTCGAGCGGATCGAGACCAGACTGGACATGTCGATTCCGGTCGCCGGGCCCGCCGGCCCGCCCAGGGCGCGCACGGCACCGGCCAAGGCAGCCGAGCCGGAATCCAAGCCGGCCCTCGCCACCAAAGGGGGCGAACCCGACGCGGCCGCGGTGCGAACGTTGTGGCCGACGGTGCGCGACAAGGTGCGCCAACGCAGCCGCACCACCGAGGTCATGCTGGCCGGAGCCACCGTGCGGGCAGTCGACGGCGACACCTTGGTGTTGAGCCACGAGTCGGCACCGCTGGCCAAGCGGCTGTGCGAGCAGCGCAACACCGACGTCATCGCCGAAGCGCTCAAAGACGCGCTCGGCGTGAACTGGCGGGTTCGCTGCGAGCCGGGCGGGTCCGGTCCCGCTCCCGCCGAGGAGGCGGCGAGCGACGAGGACAGCATGCTGGCCGCAGCGGAATACGACGACGCGCCGACTCCGCGCCGTGACCCCGAGGAAGCCGCGCTGGAACTGCTGCAGAACGAACTCGGCGCCCGCCGGATCGACAACGGTTAATTATCGGGGCTGATTACCGGCCGGGGCTACGGTCGCCACCAGGGCCGCAGCGGCAGGCCGCCGTCGCGACCCCGGTTGTCGGGCTTGACCGCAAGCACGTGGTGCAGCTGAAGCTTGTTCTGCTCGAAGCCGACTCGTGAAGCTGCCATGTAGAGGCCCCAAATCTTGGCGGTGGGCAGTCCGACCTCGGCGACGGCCTCGTCCCAGTGCGCAACCAGGTTGCGGCACCAGTCCCGCAGCGTCATCGCATAGTGCGCGCGGAAGTTTTCCGCGTGCAGCACCTCGAAACCGGTTTCCTGGACCGCGGTGATGATCCGCCCCGAGCCGGTCAGCTCGCCGTCAGGGAAAACATAGCGGTCGGTGAATCCGCCCGGCCGGACCGGAGAGTTGTTGTTGTGGCGGGTGATGCAGTGATTGAGCAGCAGGCCCCCGGTGCGCAGTTTCGACAGCAGAAAGCCGAAGTAGGCCGGATAGTTCCGAACACCGATGTGCTCGGTCAGCCCGATCGACGAGACGGCGTCGAATCCGCCTTCGCGGACATCGCGGTAATCGCAGTGCCGCACCTCGGCAAGCTCGGAAAGCCCCTCGCCCTGGATTGCCCGCTGCGCCCAGGCAGCCTGCTCGGCGGACAGCGTCGCACCGATCGCGCGGACCCCGCGGCGGGCGGCATAGCGGACCATGCCGCCCCAGCCGCAGCCGACGTCGAGCAGCCGGTCCCCCGGCGCCAGCCGCAGCTTCTCGAAGATCAGGCGGTACTTGTTCTCCTGCGCCTCCTCCAGCGTCGCGTCGGTGTCGGGGTAGACCGCGCAGGTGTAGGTCATCGACGGTCCCAGCACCCATTCGTAGAACGTGTTGGAGACGTCGTAGTGGTGGTGGATGGCCTCGGCGTCGCGGGCCTTGCTGTGTCGCAGCCCTTCGGCGAGGCGGCGCCACCGGGGGAGAGCCTCCTGCGGTGGCGGCGCGGCCGGAATCAGTCGGTGGAACCCGATCGAGCGCACGATGTTGGCCAGCACCCGCGGCGACGGCCGTTTGAAGTCCATCCTGTCGGCCAGCGCCTTGAGCAGCTCGTACGGGTCGCCGGGATGCACGCCGCGGGCCTGCAAGTCGCCCGACACGTACGCGCGGGCCAGCCCGAGCTCTCCAGGGGCGGTGGCCAGGTAGGTGGCCCCCCTGGGGGTCAACAGATCCAGGCCCAGCACCGCATCGTCGGGGCCGGCGGTGCTGCCGTCGTAGGCGCTGAACCTCAGCGGCTGGCGGCTGCCGTCAGTGACGATTGCCAGGATCTCGGCCAGGCTCAACTTGGCTTTGGCAGCGGGGGCGTGGTCCTTGATCATCGTCATCGTCGTTGCACCGCCTTTGCATACAGGTCGAGAAGACGTGAATCCGGGTCGTAGAGCTTTTTGACGGTTTTGTAGGTTTCCCCACCGTAGAGTTCGTCGAACGCCTCGCGGGTGTAGTAGGAGTCGGAGTAGAGCGACTTGTGCCCGTCGAGCTCGGTCACCTTCGCCTCGATCAGCCGGTTCGTCGCACCTTCGGTGGCACCGGCCGGTACCGAGGACCAGAACCCGATGTTGACGTAGGGATGACCCGGCCGCATCGGGTACAGCGGCCAACCGGCCTGGTCACGCAGCCGCAGCGGGCACAGCCACAGCGGTGTGATGGGCACGGTGGCCAGAAACCACTCGATGAACTCCCTCGCCCGCTCGATGGGCACCTCGACGTCTTGCACCACCCGTTCGCGGGGTGGACGCCCCTTTCGCCGGTCGATCCGGTCGGCGATGCCGAACCGCCGGTCGAGAGCGATCAGCTTGGAGTAGACACTGCTGCGTCGGTAGCGCCGCGGCCACCATCGTCGTATGCGGGGGTTCTGCACGCCCAACGACCGGGAGCACCAGAACCAATCGGTGTCCCAGCGCCAGAAGTAGTCGTGGGTGGTCAGCCGGTCTTCCTTGACACCTCCCTCACCAACACAGTCGTGCTGGATGGACCGGTAGTAGATCTGCTGCCCGGTGTAGTCGCTGACCGGGCCGGGTGTGGTGGTGCGCATCCCCACGCACAGGTACCCCTCGTCGGCGCCGAACACCACGCCGTCGAGATAGTCGACCGGGACACCGTCGAGCCCGCCGGTCTCGGTGATGCGGTCCATGGTGGCCGTCAGCTCGGCCAGCGAGTGAAACCGAAGATGCCGAAGGGCCACAAACGGTGTGACCGGTTCCAGCTCGATCCGCAGCCGGGTCGCATAGCCGAGCGTGCCGTAGGAATTCGGGAAAGCCCGAAACAGGTCCGGGTGCTGCTGCGGCGACACGGTGAGCAATTCGCCCGCGCCGGTCAGGACTTCCATCTCCAGCACCGACTCATGGGGCAGGCCGTTGCGAAAGGATGCCGACTCGATACCCAGGCCGGAGACCGCCCCGCCCAGGGTGATGGTCTTGAGCTGGGGCACCACCAGCGGGGACAAGCCATAGGGCAGGGTCGCGGCCACCAGGTCCTCGTAGGTGCACATGCCGGCCACGTCCGCGGTGCGGGCTTCGGGGTCGACCGAGATGACGTGAGTCAGACCCGAAGTGTCGAGTCCGGGCGCGTCGTGCCTGACGCGGGCGCGAAACAAATTGGACGTGGGCTTGGCAAGCCGGACCGACGCAGTCGAGGGAATGGACCGATAGCTCGCTATCAGCCGCTCGACGCCCGCCCGGTAGATTTCCGGTGCAGCTTGGGAAACAGGCACCAGATATACCCTAGTCCCGGAGAGCCGCCCCTGCATCGCCCAGCATGTGGTATCAGCACATCCACAGCAAAGGAGTCTTGCCTGATGGGACAGGTCCGCGCAGTCAGCACGATCCTCATCGACGCGCAGCCCCAGACCGTCCTCGAGGCGGTCGCCGACTACCGCAACGTCCGACCGAAAATCCTGTCCGCGCACTACCGCGACTACCAGGTGCTGCAGGGCGGTCAGGGGCAGGGCACCGTGGCGACGTGGAAGCTTCAGGCCACCAAATCCCGGGTGCGCGACGTGCAGGCCAGCGTCGACGTCGCCGGCCACGCCGTCATCGAAAAAGACGCCAACTCGACGATGGTGACCAACTGGACGGTCGCTCCGGCCGGAGCCGGGTCCAGCGTCACCGTCACGACCACCTGGACCGGCACGGGCGGCATCATGGGGTTCTTCGAGAAGACGTTTGCCCCACTGGGGCTCAAAAAGATTCAGGGCGAGGTGTTGGCAAACCTGAAGAGGGAACTGGAGAGCTGACTCAGCTCGCCTGGCTCTGGCTGGCCAGGAAGCCCGCGATCCCGCGCACCACGGCGTCGGCGTATTTTTGTCGGCCTTCCGGTGTTTGCATCAGCGCGGAGTCGACGGGGTTTTTCATGTTGCCCAGCTCGACGAGGACCGCCGGATACTGAGCCAGGTTGAGCCCGGCCAGGTCCGAGCGGCCATAGAGCCCGTCCTGGCCGATGTAGTTGGCCGGCGGAATGCCCGAGGCTTCCAACTGGTCCCGCATGATGCGGGCGAGCTGCACCGACGGCCCGGCCTGCACGGCGTTCAGTGGCGGCGCCGAGTAATTGACGTGAAATCCCCGCCCGGTGGGCGGACCGCCGTCGGCGTGCAGGGACACGATCGCGTTGGGCCGCAGCGCATTGGCCATTTCGGCGCGCTGGTCGACACAGGGGCCCAGGGCGGTGTCGTTGCCGCGCGACAGGGCGGTTCGTGCCCCCAGCGCGTTGAGCGCGGCGCGGACCCGCAGAGTGGTGTCCCAGGCGAAGGTGTGCTCGGGATAGCCGGCGTTGGTGGAGGTTCCGCTGGCCTGGCAGTCTTTGGTGCCGCCGCGACCGGTGGGCACCTGCCGGCTGATCGAGGCGTCATTGGCGCCGTTGTGGCCGGGGTCGAGGAACACGATCTTCCCGGCGATGCTGGCGGGCGCCGCGGCGGCCTGCGGTGTGAGCGGTATCGCGATCACGGCGAGTAGACCGATCGCGACAGCGACACGCAGGCAGACTGGTACGCGCACCGCGCTACGGTACCGCGGGGGCGTTTAGGCTTGAGTGTTCGAACCGCCCGGGAGCCGGGAAAGAAGCCAAGGCGAGATCAAGCCGAGACCAATCCGCAAGGGGGTTGTCATGCAGCCCGGAGGCCAGCCCGACATGTCGGCGTTCCTCGCGCAGGCGCAGCAGATGCAACAGCAGTTGATGGCTGCCCAGCAGCGACTCGCCAACTCCGAGGTCCACGGAAAGGCCGGTGGCGGTCTGGTCGAGGTGACCGTCAAGGGCACCGGCGAGGTGGTGGCGGTCAAGATCGATCCGAAAGTCGTCGACCCCGCCGACATCGAGACCTTGCAGGACCTGATCATCGGCGCCCTGGCCGACGCCTCGCAGCAAGTCGCCGCCATGGCGCGGGCTCAGCTGGGCCCGTTGGCGGGCGGGATGGGCGACATGCCGGGCAGCCCGGGGTCCTGACTTGTTCGAGGGGCCCGTCCAGGATCTGATCGACGAGCTCGGCAAACTGCCGGGCATCGGGCCGAAGAGCGCGCAGCGCATCGCTTTCCACTTGTTGTCGGTCGAACCGGCCGACATCGACCGGCTCACCGCGGTTCTGGCCACGGTGCGCGACGGCGTGCGGTTTTGCGCCGTCTGCGGCAACGTCTCCGACGAAGAGCGATGCCGCATCTGCGCGGACCCTCGCCGGGACGGCTCCGTGGTGTGCGTGGTCGAGGAGCCCAAAGACATCCAGGCCGTCGAGCGGACCCGCGAATTCCGCGGCCGCTATCACGTGCTGGGCGGCGCACTCGATCCGCTGTCCGGGATCGGCCCTGAGCAGCTGCGGATCCGCGAGTTGCTGAACCGGATCGGTGAGCAGGTCGACGGGGTGGACATCACCGAGGTGATCATCGCCACCGACCCGAATACCGAAGGGGAGGCGACCGCTACGTATCTGGTGCGGATGCTGCGCGACATTCCCGGGTTGACCGTGACGCGGATCGCCTCCGGGCTTCCGATGGGCGGCGACCTGGAGTTTGCCGACGAGCTGACCCTCGGCCGTGCGCTCACCGGGCGCCGCGTGATGGTCTAACCCGCTCGGCGTGCGGGCAAGCCGTTAATCTGCCCCCATACGAGCCGCCTCCCCTCGTATCGCCGGCGAACCTAGATCAGGGTGATCGCGACGGGGATACCGAGCTGATCAGTGGCACTGGCCAGGCTGCTGTCAACGGTGATCACAGCGGCAGAGCGTTCGACAGCGACCGCGACATACAGGCCGTCGTAGATCGAGATGTTGTGCCGCCAGGCCCAGGCGGTGCGCAGGAGCAGTGCATCAGGAAGCACGTATTCGATGGCGAGTGCGGCAGCGGTGTCGGCGGCGGCCTCGGCGTCCTCGGGCTCCAATTGCGCGCACAATACGGCTTTGTGCAGGGTGCGTAGCATCTCGCCCGGCATGTGGGCCGGTGCGAGCCAGACGTCGTCGCCGTTCAGGGCTGCGCGTGCCGCGTCGCCTTGGGAAGTGCCGCTCGTAAGCGCCAACACCAGCACACCTGCGTCCACCACGAGCACAGGCGGAAACTCACCCGTCGCGGTCGGCGCGGACGACGGCCGCCACTTCCTTGGCTGTCAGGGTAAGGCTGCGATGACCCGCCAACGCCTCCAAGAGCTGCCGGTTGCGCCCCGCCTGGTACTCCCGTTCCAACAGTGATCGCAGATACGTTTGGGTGGATTGGCCGCGCGCCTCGGCGCGGGCCGCCAGCGCGTCGCGAACTTCTTCGGGGACATCTTTGATCTGGATCGCAACTGCCATGGCCACACATTATCGCATGCGCATGACATGCACATGTGAAGCGTGCCCGCAGTCAACAACCACACAAACCATGCGAGTCAAGTCGCGGATACCGAACAACACCCAGGTATGGAGGTTGGCATAACCGGAGCCGGCTTGACGCCCAGTGCCCAGAGGTCCGTTTTCGCAGTTCACAGTTGGTCTGCGCGGGTTACCGGTCGAGTGCGGAGTCGCGGAGGTCGTTGTGCTGACTCGCGGCGGTATGGTTTACGGTAGCAGCGTACGTACATCTACCGTACGCTAGGGTTTGTCAGTAAGGAGGTTTTGTCGTGGCAGTCAAAACGAAGCGCTTCGAGCTTCGCGCGGAAGAGGCGACCCTGGACCGCATCCAGCGAGCCGCCAATGTCGTGCATGAGCAGACCTCGGAGTTCGTTCGCAAAGCCGCGATCCAACGTGCCGAGGACGTCCTGAGCCAAGAGCTGGTAACGGTGATGGAGCCCGAACAGTTCGACAAGTTGATGTCCTCGCTCGACGCCGCCGACGCCGCACCACGACTCGCGGCAGCCGCACGCAAGCCTGCGGCGTTCAAGCGGCGCTGAGCGATGTTCGAGTCCGCGCGGCTCGACGACGACCACACCCTGGAAGGGTTCGACTGCGGTAAGGAATCACTGAACAGCTGGCTGGTCGAGCACGCCCGCCACGCGGACAGCAACGGTGTCGCGCACGTCTACGTGTGGACCCCGCCCGGCGAACCGAAGGTCTGCGCTTATTTCGCCATCTGTCCCACCGAAATCGCGCGGAAAGACGACGGCGTGCCGGCCTCGATGGCTGCGGGCTATTCCCGCATACCCGGATATTTGATCGCCCGGCTGGCCATCGACCGGGCGCTACGTGGGCAGGGGTACGGCGAGCAGCTACTTCTTGACGCACTCGGGAAAGCAGTGGCCGCATCGGAGATCGGCGGAGGACGACTCATCGTCGTTGATGCGATAGACGAGGAGGCCCAGTCGTTTTACGAGCATTACCACTTCATCCCCGTCCGCAACCGCGAGCGCCGCCTGGTGATGAAGGTGTCCACAGCGGCTAAAGCACTCGGCGAACGCTGGCGCGACTGAACAGCAAGGGGGATGGCGGGTTTTGCAAGTGATGCCAACTTCGCCGGGCGCTCGCGAAGGGACGTCGACACGGTCGCGGCACGTACCATGCAGACTGCAGCTGGCCTCGGGCTTCGCCAGGGCGCCGGTCAGCATCGCCACCCGCCTGTTTATTCGCCCAACTCATATGGACCACCTCAGATGCCTCAAATAACACCCCTCGACTCGATCATTGCTTCTACCAGTAAGTTTCGTCATCGGCCAACGTCAAACGACCCAGCAATCTGACCTTGGCCGCAAGTCGGGGATCTATCCCCTTGGGCCAACGCGTCTTCTGGAGCATCCGGGCGATCAGGTTGCCTTGCATTTCGGTCATCGCGGACAAGCGGCTGTGTGTCCGTCGGGTTCACGGCCGGTGCCCTGCGGCTTGAGCCGAGCACACGCCCGAGGTTGAGAGCGATTACGGTATGATTTTTATACATACCTGAGTTCGAGTTTGATCCTGCCAAAAGCGCGGCAAACCTGAGCAAGCATGGCACTGACTTCGATGCGGCGCAGTCCATCTGGCGGGATCCGCACCGCATCGAGGCGCCGGCACGCACGACCGATGAGCCGAGGTGGATGGTGATAGGCCAAATTGATGGCCGATGCTGGTCAGCCGTCGTGACCTACCGAGACGACTACGTCCGAATCATCTCCGTGCGCCGCTCACGGGAAGGAGAGGTAGCGATTTATGAAAGCTAACGAGTTCGACGAGCGCTTCGACGATGGCCAAGACATGGCGACCGCCCTCGATGCGGCACGGGCACGGCGACCCGGAGAGGAGCACCGGCGTGTGAACGTCGACTTCCCGGTCTGGATGATCGCCGAACTCGACCGCGAAGCCACTCGGCTCGGGGTCACCCGCCAATCACTGATCAAGGTCTGGATCGCCGAAAAGCTTGACCAAGGTGGTCATACCGCAGCCTGACCGTTGCTGGATAGCGCGGCTCCGATGCTCAGGGATCTGCTGAAGTCTTGCGCTGGTAACCACAGATTGGTCTCACTCAGGCGAGTAACCTCCGGTATCGCAAACAACACCCCACATCATCACCGCGGTTTCTACCAGTCCATTTGTCGGTGTCCACGACGCGGAAGCGACCAAGCAATCTCAC
>NZ_VYIK01000071.1 GCF_008709575.1 Mycobacterium sp. | reverse complement strand
GTCGGGCTGACAGGATTTGAACCTGCGACCACTTGACCCCCAGTCAAGTGCGCTACCAAACTGCGCCACAGCCCGGTGCCGCCGGACCGAGCCGGCAGCAGGTCGAAAGCCTACCGCAGGGGCCCGAAGGCGATCTAACCGGCGCAGGCCGGTGTGTCCACCCGGTCAGCGTGACTTCGTTCCCCGCTTCTCGCGTACCCGCACGTTGATCCGGATCGGGCTGCCCTCGAAGCCGAACGTCTCTCGCAGTCGTCGCTCTAAAAATCGCCGGTACCCGACCTCCAGAAAGCCGGTGGCGAACAGCACGAAGGTCGGCGGCCGGGCCGTCGCCTGGGTGGCGAACAGGATGCGCGGCTGCCGTCCGCCGCGCACCGGCGGCGGCGTCGCGGCGACCACTTCCTTCAAGAAGGTGTTGAGCCGCCCGGTTGAAATCCGGGTATCCCATGAGGCCAGCGCCGTTTCCAGCGCCGGCACCAACTTCTGCACGGCCCGGCCGGTCTTGGCCGAGATGTTGATCCGCTGCGCCCAGCGCACCTGCACCAATTCCCGGTCGATCTCCCGCTCGAGCCGGTAACGCCGCTCTTCGTCGACCAGATCCCATTTGTTGAACGCCAGCACCACCGCTCGGCCCGCCTCGATGACCATCGACAGCACCCGCTGGTCTTGCTCGGTCAGCGGTTCCGACGCGTCGATCAACACGATCACGACTTCGGCCGCATCGATGGCGCCATGCGTACGCACCGACGCGTAGTACTCGTGCCCGCTGGCCTGCCCGACCTTGCGGCGCAGACCCGCGGTGTCGACGAAACGCCATAGCGTGCCGTTCATGTCGATAAGCGAATCAACCGGATCGACCGTGGTGCCGGCGACCTCGTGCACCACCGCCAGCCGGTCCCCCGCTATTCGATTGAGCAGCGAACTCTTCCCGACGTTGGGTTTGCCGACGAGCGCCACCCGGCGCGGACCCTCGTCGCCCGACGCCGATTCGGCTGACTCGGGCAGCGCCGCGACGACATCGTCGAGCAGGTCTGCCACCCCGCGGCCATGTATCGCGCTGATCGGATGCGGCGCCCCGAGCCCCAACGACCACAGCGCCGCCGCGTCCGGCTCATTCTTTTCGGTGTCAACCTTGTTGGCGGCCAAAAACACCGGCTTTCCTGAGCGGCGCAGGATACGGGCGGCCGCTTCATCGCCGGCGGTCGCACCGACCACGGAATCGACTACCAGGATCACCGCATCGGCGCTACGCATCGCCACCGCAGCCTGTTCGGCGACCAGTTGCTGCAGACCCTTGGCGTCGGGTTCCCAACCGCCGGTGTCTTGCACGACGAATCGGCGCCCTGTCCACTCGGCGTCGTAGGACACCCGGTCGCGGGTCACGCCGGGAACATTCTGCACCACCGCTTCACGGCGGCCCAGGATCCGGTTGACCAGCGTCGACTTGCCGACATTGGGCCGACCCACCACCGCAACCACCGGCGGCGGACCGGCAGCCTGCTCAGCGGCCGCTTGCGCGGACTCCCAATCGCTTTCGTCACTCCAGGTGCCGTCGCGACTCATCGGCTCGCCCTGCTTCGCCGCCTGACCAACTCCCGCAGGTGCGCCACCACCTCGTCTTCGGTCATCTCGCTGGTGTCGATGATCACCGCGTCGTCAGCCACCCGCAACGGCGAGACTTCCCGCGTCGCGTCCACATGATCGCGTCCGCGCACGTCGGCCAACACCCCGGCATAGTCGTCGGGCAGTCCGGCGGCGACATTCTGCTCATTGCGCCGCCGCGCGCGGGTCTCGGGTGACGCCGTCAGGAAAACCTTCAGGTCGGCATCGGGCAGCACCACGGTGCCGATGTCGCGGCCTTCCACGACCACACTCGACTCGCCGGCGGCGAGTCGACGCTGCAGCTCGACCATCCGGGCGCGCACAGCCGGAACAGCCGACACCGCCGACACCGCCCGAGTGACCTCCGCACCGCGGATCTGCGCCGACACGTCCTCCTCACCGAGGTAGCAGCGGTCGTCATCGGGGTCGCAGCCCACCGACAACCGCACAGCCTTTGCCGCGTCGGCGACCGCAGCAGCGTCGCCGGGATCGACTCCCGAACGCAGCACCGCCAGCGTCACGATGCGATACATAGCGCCGGTATCCAAGTAGCGTGCCCCCAGTGCACGCGCCAAAGTCCTTGATACCGAGGACTTCCCGGTGCCGGCCGGACCGTCCACGGCAACGACGACGTCTCTCACAGGCCGACCGCCCGGTACAAGCCGCCGATCTCCTTGCGGCCCAGCATCCGGATGCTGCCGGGGCGCTGTGGGCCCAGCGACACCCCATCGATGTCGGTGCGCACCAGCGCCTGGACCGGAAACCCGACGGCCGCCAGCAGCCGGCGGACAATACGGTTGCGTCCTTCGTGCAGCGTAATCCGCACCAGGGTCTTGCCCGGCACGGTGTCCACCACGGCGAAGTCGTCAACGGCCGCCGGGCCGTCGTCCAGCTGGATTCCGGCCCGCAGCTTCTTGCCCAAGCCGCGGGGTACCGACCCCGCCACCGTCGCCAGATACGTCTTGGGAACCCGGTAGGACGGATGCATGAGCCGGTGCGCCAGCTCGCCGTCGTTGGTCAACAGGATCAGCCCTTCGGTATCGGCGTCCAACCGGCCGACGTGAAAGAGCTTCTGGTTGCCGCGCACCCGTCGTTCGACCAAATCTCCGATACACGGTCGGCCCCGATCGTCCGACATGGTCGAGTGCATGCCCCGCGGCTTGTTCAACGCCAGATACACCAGCGAGTCGTCGAGGACCACGCGGGCTCCGTCGACACGGACCACCGACACGTCCGGGTCGACCCTGGTTCCCAGCTCGGTCACCACCTGCCCGTCGACTTCCACGCGGCCGTCGGTGATCAACTTCTCGGCAACGCGCCGCGACGCAATTCCTGCCTGCGACAAGACTTTTTGCAGGCGCACACCCTCGGTCATTCGTTATCCACGCCGAACGGCGTCGGCTGCCCGTGCCCGGCTGCACCAGCCAGTTTCATAAAACGTGGCTCCTGGTGCAACGACTCACTCAACTCGTCGATCGTGTCGACGTCGGGCAACAACGGCGCGATGTCGGGCAGTTCGGCCAGAGACGACAACCCCAGCCGCTCCAAAAACAGCTCGGTGGTAGCGAAGGTGGTCGCGCCGGTATCGGGGTCGGTGCCGGCCTCGGTGATCAGGCCGCGCGCCAACAACGTTCGCATGACGGCATCGACGTTGACCCCGCGCACCGCGCTGACCCGGGCCCGGGTCACCGGCTGGCGATAGGCCACCACAGCCAAGGTCTCCAGCGCCGCGCGGGTCAGCTTCGAGCGAGACCCGTCCAGCAGCAGCCGTTCCACATACGGGGCGAAACGCGCTCGGGTGTACAGGCGCCACCCGCCACCGGCCTCGCGAAGATCGATGCCGCTGTCGCGTCCGGTCAGCGCGTCGGCCATCTGCCGCAGCTTGGCAGCGATCCGGTACGCCGGCTGCTCGGTGACCGCGGCCAGCGTGTCGACGCTCACCGGGGTGTCGACGACCAGCAGCAGCGCCTCGAGTACGGCGCCCAGCTCGTCGTCGGGCAACTCCGGCGCGTCCGAATCGACGTCGATGCCCAGGTCGGCATCGTGAGCATTGCCCGTCATAAGGAGTCTCGCACTTCCCAGCCGTTGGTCGGTCGTTCTCCGGTCCACGAAACCTGGAGCACGCCAAACGGTTCTGACTGGTCAAATGCTACCGCCCGGACCCGGTACAGTTCGAGCAGCGCCAGGAACCGGCCGACGATCTCGATCGGAGCCCGGCAATCGGCCACCAACTCCGAAAACGACGTCCAGTGCGCCGGCCCACTCGCCTCCAGCACCGACAACAGCCGCTGGGCCTGCTCGGGCACCGACACCACCGGCTCGGTCAGGTGATCGGTGGCCACCGTCGGCACCGGGCGCGGGGTGAACGCGGCCGCGGCGACCTGGGCGAACCGCTCGGCGTCGACACCGAGCATCACCTCGGGCACCAGGTCGGCGAACCGGTCTTCCAACGACACCGCCCGCGGATAACTGCGCAACGCCGCGGCCTCCAACTCGGCGAACATCTGGGCGACGTGTTTGAATGCCCGGTACTGCAGAAGCCGGGCGAACAACAGGTCGCGGACTTCCAGCAGCGCGAGGTCCTCCTCGTCGTCGACCTGCCCGGCCGGCAACAGCCGTGCCGCCTTGAAGTCGAGCAGCGTCGCGGCGATCACCAGAAACGCCGTGGCCTCCTCGAGACTCAGCTGTGGACCGATCGCCCGGGTGTAGGCGATGAAGTCGTCGGTGACCTGATGCAGCGCGACCTCGGTGACGTCGAGACGGTGGGCGAAGATCAGTTGCAGCAGCAGGTCGAACGGCCCCTCGAAGTTGGTGAGCCGAACCTGAAATCCGCTGGACGTGTCGGACCCGGTCACGCGCCGAATCGGTCGATGACTTCGCGGGCCAGTGCGCGGTAGGCCTGGGCGCCGCCCGATTTCGGCGCCCAGGTGGTGATCGGCTCACCGGCGACACTGGTCTCCGGAAAGCGTACGGTGCGGGTGATGACCGTGTCGAAGACCAGGTCGCCAAACCGCTCCAGCACCCGGGCCATGACTTCGCGGGCGTTGACGGTGCGCGGGTCGTAGCGGGTGATCAGAATGCCGCTGATCTCCAGTTTCGGGTTGAGCCGGTCGCGCACTTTCTCGACGGTGTCGGTGAGCAGCGCCAGCCCGCGCAGTGAGAAGTATTCGCATTCGGTCGGGATGATCACGCCGTCCGAGCAGGCCAGACCGTTGACGGTGAGCAGGCCCAGCGACGGCTGGCAGTCGATCAGCACGTAGTCGTAGCGGTCCAGCGCCGGGTGCAGCGCCCGGGCCAACGACTGCTCCCGGCCCACCTCGTTGACCAACTGGATCTCGGCGGCGGACAGGTCGATGTTGCTGGGCACCAGGTCCAGGTATTTGACTCGGGTGGGCATCAGCACGTCGTCGATCGACACCCGCTGCTCCACCAGTAGGTTGTGGATCGTGTGCTCGAGCTCGTAGTGCGGTACGCCCAGACCCGCCGACAGCGCGCCCTGTGGATCCAGATCCACCAGCAGCACCCGACGGCCGTACTCGGCGAGCGCAGCACCCAGGTTGATCGTCGAGGTGGTTTTGCCGACGCCGCCTTTCTGGTTGCACATCGCGACGACCTTGGCCGGGCCATGGGCGGTCCGCGGCTTGGGCTCGGGAATCGCCCGCGGCGGCCGCCCGGTCAGGCCGACCTCGGCGCCGCTGTCGGCGTTCTCGGTCATGCCCCGGTGCGGCGCGTCGTCGTGGCGGACATCGCAGGAAAGTGTAGCGGTTCTGCGCGCCGAGACCGGCCGACCCGCAGCAATGCCACCAGCCGATTCGGCGATCTCGCTAGGTTGGGGCTCATGAGGCTCAAACGGCACCTTCCGTTCCTGCGGTGGTCGGTGTTGCGGATGGCGACCGGCGTCCGCAACATCACCACGACGGGCCAGATCGGTGACGGGCGCGAAGCCGCGGCGGTCGAGTATGTACTCGACCACGCCCGGGCCGGCGACATCGATGACGTGCTGACCACGATCGACCGATTCGCCTATCAGAAGTCGATGCTGATCAACATCGGCGACGAGAAGGGCGCCCTGCTCGATGCCGCAGTCCGCCGTGCTGACCCGAAACTGGCCCTCGAGCTGGGCACCTACTGCGGCTACGGGGCGCTGCGCATCGCCCGGGCCGCCCCGGCCGCCACGGTGTGCTCGGTCGAACTCGCCGAAGCCAACGCCGTCAACGCCCGCCAGATCTGGGCACACGCCGGGGTCGCCGACCGGGTGACCTGCGTGGTCGGCACCATAGGCGACGGCGGGCGCACACTGGACACGCTGGCCGGCGAATACGGTTTTTCGGCCGGCGCGCTGGATTTCCTGTTTCTCGACCACGACAAGGATGCCTACCTGGCCGACCTGCAGAGCATCCTCGACCGCGGCTGGCTGCATCCGGGCTCGATCGTGGTCGCCGACAACGTCAAGATGCCGGGCGCGCCGCGCTACCGGGCCTACATGCACCGGCACCAGGGCACCCGGTGGAACACCATCGAGCACAAAACGCATGCGGAATACCAGAGCTTGCTGAGCGACCTGGTCCTGGAATCCGAGTACCTGGGATAGCCGCCGGGCGCGAGCGTGCGCAGAATACCGCGCTACGCGGCGTGTCGGTGCGGCGACACGCACGCTCGCGGTCGAGTCCGCTACCGCGCCCGCGGGTGTGCGCCGGCCCACACTTCGCGCAGCGCGTGCACGGTAACCAGCGTGTAGATCTGCGTCGTGGTCACCGACGCGTGTCCCAGCAATTCCTGGACGGCGCGGATGTCGGCGCCACCGTCGAGAAGATGGGTGGCAAACGAATGTCGCAGCGTGTGCGGCGACACGCCCGACCCGATGCCGGCCCGCTCGGCGGCGTCCTGCAGAACCTGCCAGGCGCTCTGACGCGACAACCGGCCGCCGCGCGCGTTGAGGAATAACGCCGGGCTGCTGCGACCGCGCCGGGCCAGTTCCGGACGGCCGCGCACCAGATAGGTGTCCAGTGCCTGCACCGCGGGCCGGCCCACCGGTACCAGCCGCTGCTTGCCGCCCTTGCCGCGCAGCAGCACCGAACGGTCCTCGGTGTCGATATCGTCGACGTCGAGGCCGACGGCCTCGGAGATCCGGGCGCCGGTGGAGTACAGCAGTTCCAGCAGTGCCCGGTTGCGCAGTGTCAGCGCGCCGTCGGAGGTGCTGTCGCCGCCGGCACCGGCCAGCAGGGCCAGTACCTCGTCGATGGGCAGGCTTTTCGGCAACCGGCGCCCGGGCGTGGGCGGCTTGACGGCGCGGGCCACGTCGAGCTCGGTCAGTCCTTCGGCGAGGGCGAATCGGTGCAGGCCGCGCACGGCGATCAACGTCCGCGCCGCCGAGACCGCCGACAGCGGCGCCAGCCCCGACTCGGGGTCACCGCGCCGCAGCGCCACCAGAAAGTCCGCGACGTCCTCTTCAGTGACCTTGGCCAGATCGTCGATTCCGCGCATGGCGAGGTGCTCGCAATACCGGCGCAGGTCGCGACGATAGGAGCTCAACGTGTTCGCCGCCACGCCGCGCTCGATTGTCAGATGCTCGAGATAACCCTGCACCTGCGTCTGCAGCGCGGACGCCGGTGCGGTCATCGGCCGGCCTGCCGCGCCGCGAACGCCGTCGGTTTGTCGGTCCAGGGGGCGTCCACCGGCCGCGGTTCGGCCCAGCCCGCTGTCACTGCATGTGCTGCCAAAATCCCGGCGACTGCAAGAGAATTGACGATCTCACCGGCGAAAACAAGACGCATGGCCTCGGTAATGGGATACCACCGCACCGTCAGGTCGGCTTCCTCGTAGTGTGCCTCCGGTCGCTGCACCGGGGTCAGCCCGGTCGCCAGGTAGACCCGCACGGATTCGTCGCTGAAACCCGGCGAGGTGTCGAGATCGGCCAGCACCTGCCAGCACCGGGCTTGCAGCCCGGCCTCTTCCCGCAGTTCGCGGGCCGCGGTCAGGTGTGGTTGCTCTCCCGCGACGTCGAGCAGCCCGGCGGGCAGCTCCCACAACCGCCGCCGTAGCGGATGCCGGTACTGATACACCATCGGGATGTTGCCGTCGTCGTCCATCGCGACGACGGCAACCGCGCCGTAGTGCTCGACGACCTCACGGGTCACGATATCGCCGCCGGGCATCCGGACACGGTCGGCGCGAAGTGCGAAAATATTCCCGGTGTGCAGGATTTCGGACGACGTGATGTCGAAGACGTGTTCAGCCACGGGCGGCGGGCTCCGGTTCCGCAAGACGCGACACGGCGCCGTCTCGTGGCTCGGTGCCGTTGGCCCGACGTTCCGGGATCTCCACGGGCAGCAGCTCAGCCTTCTTGTAGTCGATAGCCGCCGCCACAAACGCGACGAACAGCGGATGCGGACGAGTGGGTCGGCTCTTCAGCTCGGGATGGGCCTGGGTTCCGACCAAGAACGGATGCACCTCGGGCGGATATTCGACGAATTCCACCAACTGACCGTCGGGTGAGGTTCCGGAGAACCGGAGGCCGCTTTCGGCGATTTTCTCCCGATAGTCGTTGTTGACTTCGTAGCGGTGCCGATGCCGCTCCGAAATCTGTGTCGTCTGATATGCCTTCGCCACAATCGAATCCGGCTGCAGCACGGCGGGATAGGCCCCGAGTCGCATGGTGCCGCCGAGGTCGGCCGTACCGGCGACGACGTCTTTTTGATCGGCCATCGTGGAGATGACCGGATCCGGGGTGCCCGGGTCGAACTCTGCGGAGTTGGCCCGGGTCAGGCCGACCGAGCGGGCAGCCTCGATCACGATGCACTGCAAGCCCAGGCACAAACCCAGCAAGGGCAGTCCCCGGCTCCGCGCGTAGCTGATGGCACCGATCTTTCCCTCAATCCCGCGGATACCGAATCCGCCGGGAATCAGCACGCCATGTACGTCGTCCAACGCCGCTGCCGCATCGGCGGGTGTCCCGCAGGCATCGGATGGCACCCACCGTATCTCCACTTTCGCCCGATGTTTGAACCCCCCGGCGTTCAGCGCTTCGATGACCGAAAGATAGGCATCCGAGAGGTTCACATACTTGCCCACCAGTGCGATTCGTACTGTCTCTTGTGGCTCATGCACCCGCCGCAGCAGGTCGTCCCATTCGGTCCAGTCGACGTCGCGGAACGGCAGATTGAGCCGACGCACGACATAGGCGTCGAGCTCCTCGCGGTGCAACACTTTGGGGATGTCGTAGATCGACGGCGCGTCGGGCGTGGAGATCACGCCGTCGATATCGACGTCGCACATCAGCCCGATCTTGTCCTTCAGCGCCTCGGGTACGTCGCGGTCGCAGCGCAGAATCAACGCATCGGGAGTGATACCGATGTTGCGAAGTGCGGCCACCGAGTGTTGGGTGGGTTTGGTCTTCAACTCCCCCGACGGCGCCAGATAGGGCACCAGCGACACGTGCAGGAAGAAGACATTCTCGCGGCCGAGGTCGTGACGGACCTGCCGTGCTGCCTCGAGAAACGGTTGCGACTCGATATCACCTACCGTGCCGCCGATTTCGGTGATGACGACGTCGGGGCGGTTTCCCTCGGAGTCCGGTTCGGCCATCGCCAGGATGCGGCTCTTGATCTCGTCGGTGATATGCGGGATCACCTGGACCGTGTCACCGAGGTACTCGCCACGGCGTTCCTTGGCGATGACCGTCGAATATACTTGGCCGGTAGTGACATTCGCTGATCCTGAAAGGTCGCGGTCGAGGAAACGCTCGTAGTGGCCGACGTCGAGATCGGTTTCGGCGCCGTCCTCGGTGACGAACACCTCACCGTGCTGAAACGGGTTCATCGTTCCGGGGTCGACGTTGAGATAGGGGTCGAGCTTTTGCATCGTTACCCGCAACCCGCGCGCGGTCAGCAACTGCCCCAGGCTGCTGGCGGTCAAACCCTTTCCCAGCGAGGAAACGACGCCGCCGCTGACGAAGAGATGCTTGGTGACGGTTTGCGGATGCTTACGCAAAAGAGCAACCTCCGTGCAGACGGCGCAGGGCTGGCTCTGTTCCGGGTTGTTCGTGAACCCGTCGTTGCGCCTGCCGACCCACGGAACCTCAGCCTAACACCGACGCCGCCAGGCCGTCGCCACCGTTGTGCTGGTCCCGCGTGTCGCGCGGGACGGCTACTGCGCGACTGTCAGCGCGGTCGCGCCGTGACCGGTGCCGTATTGGCCGGGACGCCCGCCGTCGATGAGATCAGCCAACCCTAAGACGGCGGTGATGCGCCCGGCTTCGGTGTCGACATCGTCAACGGTGCTGATCGCCGCCGTGATCGCCGGATCCGCGCGAGCCACCGCGACAGCGGCTGTGCCGGTCGAGGAGCCGTCTCGGCCGGCCAGCAGCACACCGGATCCGTGCGCAGCGAGCCCGGCGGCGAAGCGCGCGACGGTGACGCCCTGGTTGCCCGCATCGTCGCCGAGCGCTCCGCCCGTGATCAGCAGCGCCGCGTTTGCCGCACCGATGTGGTCGGGGTCGGTAGGAGCGAAGGTGATAAAGCCGGTGTCGCGCAGAGCGGCGAGCACGGTGGCGCGCTGCTGGGCATCGACCGGTGCGATCGCGGGATCGCGGTTGACCAGCAGCACCAGGCCCAGCAGGTCACCGGCTTGCGAACCCTGGTCGACCAGTTTGGTGCTCAACTGGGCGCCGGCCGGAAGGATCGACGAGTTCACCACCGACCGCAACTTCTCCGCGGCGTTGGCGTCGACGAACTCCTGTGTCAGCACGATCGTGCCGGTCAGCGCGCCGGAGGCCTGTGCGACGATGTTCTCCACCGCCCCGACGTCGTCGTCACGCGCGTCCGGAGTCCGGACCACCACCACCGATTTGCCCGTCAAAGTGCCATGCACCATCCGGCTCGCCATCTGGGTATCGAAAGTATTTGCAGCACTGAGCTTTTCGGTTAGCCGGTTCTTGTCGTCGTTGAGTGAGGCGATCTGGGCGCGCAAATCCCTTTTTTCTTCTCGCAATCCGGCCAGCAGGGTATCGGACAACACCCCGGAGCCCAGGACGACCCCGACAGCCAACGCCAGGAAGACGGCAGCCAGCGAAATCGCATGGTGACGCAGAGAGATCACGGTTACCTGATCCACCCCTGTACCCAGAGCGAGAAACGATTCCAGTAGTCGATGACCCAGTGCGTCACCGTGGCATCGGCGCGGGTCACCCAGAGCACGGCAATGACGGCGATCAGCATCGTCAGTATCAAAAAAGCGATGGCGCCCGGTGAGATTCGATTGTGGTACAACGTGGCGACAGCCTTGGCGTCCACCAGCTTTTCCCCCACCCGAAGCCTGGTCAAAAACGTCGAGGGGTTGCTGTGCTGGCGGGTTCGGTCGAAGAACGTCTCGATGTTCGCGGTATGTCCGGCGGTCACCAGCATTGCCGCGCCGTGATGGTCCGCCAGCAGCAGAGCCAGGTCAATCGGCGAACCTGCGGCCGGGAACGTCATTGCCCCGACGCCGAGATCCTGAATGCGCTCCAGCCCGGGGGCGTGGCCGTCGGCATCGGCCGGCAGCACTACCTGCGCACCGCATTTGAGGGCTTCGGTGCTGATTTGGCTGGGATCGCCGACGATGATTTGCGGGCGGTATCCGGCTTTGCGCAACACGTCGGCCCCGCTGCCGACCCCGACCATGACCGGCTGGTACTCCTTGATAAAAGGCTTGAGGCTCTTCAGATCCTCGGCAGCCTTCGGCTCGTCACCGACCACCACGACATGGCGGCGCCGTAGGTCGACGTCGATGTCCGGAATCCCGATACCATCGATCAGCAAAGGGCTTTCACTGCGGATGAATTCGATGGTGTTGCCCGCGAAAGCTTCCAGATGCGCAACAAGGCCGCTCTTGGCCTGTCGCATCAACTCGGCGATGTCGTGGTCGGCGCGCTCGGTGCCATGGATCAGCTCGCGGTCCCCGGAGTAGACCCCACCCTCGTAGAGCCGGATCTTTGCGCCGTCTTTGACCTTTTTGAAGACCTCGGGCCCGGTCTCGTCGATGAGGGTGATGCCGTGGGCCGCCAGTACCTCCGGACCCAGGTTGGGGTACCGGCCTGAAACGAACGGAGACGCGTTGACCACCGCGGCGATTCTGGCGTCGACGAGCGCGTCGGCGGTGACCCGGTCCAGGTCCGCCACGTCGAGCACCGCGATGTCGCCGGGGCACACCCGGCGCAGTAGCCGGTCGATGTCGCGGTCAACCCGGGCGGTGCCGACGACACCCGGGCGCGAGGTGTTACGGGATAGCAGCGCTGACATCTTCATGCCGCGATTCTGTCGGTGAACAGCAGAGCAGGCGGGGAGGCGCGCCGTAACAAAAACCCCAGAAACTATATCTTGTCACATTCGTCACAGCGGACGGACCAGTTTCAGGAGGCCGGATGGCGATCCTGCCGGGCCGTTTCGAGCAGTTCGCGCGCGTGCGCGCGACCGCTGTCGGAGTCGCCCAGCCCGGCCAGCATCCGGGCCAGTTCGGCCACCCGATCGTCGTCATCGAGTCGCCGAACGTCACTGGTGCCGTCGCGTCCGGTGCCTTCCACCACGAGATGGGCATCGGCGTAGGCCGCGACCTGCGGCAGATGTGTCACCACGATCACCTGGTGGCTGCGGGCCAGTCGGGCGAGCCGACGTCCGATCTGCACCGCCGCCCGTCCCCCGACACCGGCGTCGACCTCGTCGAACACCATCGTGATCCCGGTCGACGATGCTGCCAGCACCACCTCCAGCGCCAGCATGAGCCGGGACAACTCGCCACCGGACGCGCTTTTCGACAGCGGCAGCACCGGCATCCCGCGGTGCGCGGCGAAACCGAACTCGACCTGGTCGATGCCGTCCGCGCCGGCATGCACGACCGCACCCGAGGGCAGCCGCAGTGCCGCGAGGTCCTCATCAGCGACCGACTCCGGGAGCTCATGAGCAGCTACGGTGATGGTGAATTCCGCGTCAGCCATCGCCAGCCCGGACAGTTCTGCGGTGACCGCCGCGGCCAGTCGTTTACCCGCCTGACTCCGGGCTCTGCTGAGATCTATTGCCGCATGGGCCAGTTGGGTTGACAGCTCGCCGACCCGAGCCCGCAGCCCGGCCAGGGCTTCTTCGGAGACGTCCAAGTGCGCCAACCGTTCTCGCGATGCGCGGGCCCAGGCCAGCACACCGTCGATATCGGCGGCGTACTTGCGCGTCAACGCGCGCAATGCGGCTTGCCGGGCCAACTTGGCATCCAGCGCGCTGGCGTCCGAGGGCAACTCGTCAAGATAGGCGCCCAGCTCGCGCGCGACGTCATTGATCACCGTCAGCGCCTCGCCGAGTTGCTCGGCCAGGCTCTGCAAGGTGGTATCAGCGGTCGCCGCCAGCGCCGAGCGGGCCCGGCCCAGACAGTCGACGGCCGAAGCGGCCTCGAAACCGGCAGGATCGCCGGCATCGTCGACGACACCGGACAAGGCCGCGCGGGCGCCGGCGGCCGCCTCGCGCAGTGCGTCCAACTCGCAGAGTCGACGGATCTCGGCGGCCAGCGCAGCGTCCTCGCCCGGCGCCGGGTGCACGGTGTCGATCTCGCTGAGGGCGAGCTGCAGCCGGTCGGCCTCCTGGGCGAGTTCGCGGGCCCGATCGGTGCGGTCGACGAGATCGCGTCGCGCCGACTGCCAGGCGTCGCGCAGCTTGCGGTAACGCTCAAGCCGTCCCCCGACCTCGGCGAACCGGTCCAGCGCGGCGCGTTGCTCGTCGGGCCGCATCAGCCGCAGCTGGTCGTTTTGGCCGTGCAGGGTCAACAGCTGGGCGGTGAAGCCGCTCAGCGACTTGGCGGGCACACTGCGGCCGCCGAGATAGGCGCGCGACGGCCCGTCGCGGCTGATCGAGCGCAGCGCGATCACGCTGCCGTCGTCGTCGCGGACGGATCCCGAGGCAGCCAGGATGTCGTCGACCTGCGCGGCCGCTGCGTCGTCGAGATCGTCGGTGGTGAACCTGCCCTCGATGACGGCACGGTCAGCGGTGGAGCGCACCCGGGTGGCGTCGGCCCGTGCGCCGCCGAGCAGGTGCAGTCCGGTGACCACCATGGTCTTTCCCGTACCGGTTTCGCCGGTCAACACCGTCAGGCCGCGGTCGAACTCGGCAGTCGCGACGCTGATGGCCCCTAGCGACTCGATCCGGATTTCGGTCAGCATCAGGTCGATACCGTTACGTTCCGCGCCACCCGGTGACCGGCAGCCGGAATTTGCGCACCAACCGGTCGGCGAAGGGCGCACCGTCCAACCGCGCCCATTTCACGCCGACCGGACAGCGCGTCACCTCGAGCCGCCCACCGGCGGGCACCAACATTTCCCGGCGACCGTCGCAGAACACCAGCGCGTCATGCCCGCCGGCCTCGATCTCGATCGCGACGGCAACGTCGGGGCTGGTCACCAGCGGCCGGGCGAACAGCGCGTGAGCGTTGTTGGGCACCACCAGGATCGCTTCGAGATCCGGCCACAACACCGGCCCGCCGGCGGAGAACGCGTAGGCCGTCGACCCGGTGGGCGTCGACACCAAGACCCCGTCACAGCCGAACGTCGACACCGGCCGGCCGTCGACCTCGATGGCCACGCCGAGCACCCCCAGCCGGGGTCCCTTCTCGAGGCTGGCGTCGTTCAGGGCCCACCCGTGATCGATGATCTTGCCCTCGACCCGGACCATCACGTCCAGGGTCAACCGCTCCTCCACCCGGTAGGTACGGGCGACGACATGCTCGAGCACGGTGTCGATGGCCTCGGCTTCGGCCTCGGCCAAAAAACCGATCCGGCCCAGGTTGACACCGAGCACCGGCAGGTCGGCATAGCGAGCCAGCTCAGCGGCTCGCAGAAACGTCCCGTCGCCGCCGAGCACCAGCACCAGCTCGCAGCCGTCAGCGGCGTGCGGGTCGGCGTCGACGACCTCGATGTCGACGCCCATCGCGCGCATATCGTCGGGTGCCAACCGCAGCGGTCCCCGGTTGACCGCCTCGGCGGACAACACCCGAAGACCGATACCGTTGTCGCCCAGCACTTTTTCCACTCGACGCGCAGTCTCAGTGACCTCCGCCCGCCCGGTGTGGACCACCAGCAGCACGGTGCGTTCGCGGCTCATCGCGGCCCGCTTTCGACGGCATCGCGCACTGCCGCCGCCAACGCGTCCCCGGACAAGCCGCGGTCGGTTTGGGCGCGCAGCCACAGGAAGTATTCGACGTTGCCCGACGGACCCGGCAGCGGGCTGGCAATGACGCCCAGCGTCTGCCAGTGCAGGTCCCCGGCTCGGCGCGCCACCGCGAGTACCGAGTCGGCTCGCAGGCCCGGGTCCTGCACTACTCCGCCGGGTCCGACCCGGCCTTTCCCGACCTCGAACTGCGGCTTGACCATCGGAAGCAGGTCGGCGTCGGGCAAGGCGCAACCCACCAGCGCGGGCAGCACGCTGACCAGCGAGATGAACGACAGGTCCGCCACCACCAGGTCGACCGGCCCGCCGATCACCGTCGGCGACACACCGCGGACGTTGGTCCGCTCGAGCACCACCACCCGCGGGTCGGACCGCAGCGACCAGGCCAGCTGGCCGTAGCCGACATCGGCAGCGACCACCTCTCGGGCCCCGCGCTGCAGGAGAACCTCGGTGAAGCCGCCGGTCGACGCCCCGGCGTCGAGGCAACGGCGCCCCTCGACCGTGATTCCGAACGCGTCGAGAGCTCCGAGGAGCTTGTGGGCGCCGCGCGACACCCAGCGGCGGCCCGCGTCCTCGGCGACCGCCAGCGCCGCGGTGACCGGGACGGCCGTCGCGGGTTTGACCGCCGGCATGCCGTCGATGCTGACCCGGCCGGCATCGATCAGTTCCGCGGCTTGCCGGCGGGATCGGGCCAGCCCGCGCCGGACCAGCTCGGCGTCGACCCGGCTACGTCGGGGCGCCGCACTCAACTCGGCTCCGCCGACTCCAGGGCGCGCACCAGCAGGTCGTGTGCCTGCCACAGACGCCGGGCGATCTCGTCGATATCGGCGTCGGCCGGATCGGGCAGCTCGGCGAGCAAGGCCTCGATCTGCGCGCGAATCTGGTCGGGTTCGGTAGTCATGGGCTCGGTTGTCATGGGCAGTGCCTACGCTAGTCGATTTACACCAGGGACCAGCGTTGCAGGGCGGTGTGCGCGGCGTCGTCACCGGCCCGGATCGTGACGCGGCGCCCGTCGAAGTCCGTGGCCCAGACGGCGCTGGCGACGGCGCGTACGACCGACAGGCCGTCGCCACCGTCGCCGCCCGGGCCGCTGACCGTGACCGACCCGTCACCGGTCTCGACGCGCCAGCCGGGCTGCGTGGTGACGGCGAGCAGGTCGGCGTCCTGGTGCAGGGCACTCAGGTCGTGGCCGATGTAGGTGGGGCGGTGCGCGGGCGCGGCCCGCACCGCGTCACACGCCGAGTCGGCACCGGTGAGCACCATCATGCTGGGCACCCCGGCCGCGTTGGCGGCGGCGACATCGGCGGCCAGTCGGTCGCCAACCACCAGCGGTGCGCGACAGGCGCCGCGGGCCAACGCGGCGTTGATCAACGCCGGCGACGGTTTACCCGCGACCTGAGGTTCGGCATCGGTTGCGGTTTTCAGCGCGGCCACCATTGATCCGGTACCGGGCACCAGGCCGCGTTCGGAGGGCAGTGTCGGGTCGACATTGGTCACCACCCACAGCGCTCCGTCCCGGATCGCCAACGCCGCCTCGGCCAGATCGGTCCAGGCGGTCTCGCTGCTGTGGCCCTGCACGACGGCCTCCGGTTTATCCCGATACCGCCGCACTGGCCGCAGGCCGACCGCGGCGACGGCGCCGGCCAGCGACTCGGTGCCGACAATCAGCACCCGCCCGCCGGACGGCAGCTGATCGGCCAGCATCCGGGCGGCCGTTTCGGCGCTGGTGACCACATCGTCGGGGGTGGCCGCGAGCCCCAAGTCGCGCAGATGTCCGGCCACCTCGACGGCGCTGCGGGACGCGTTGTTGGTGATGTAGAGCACGCGCCCGGGCACCATGTCCAGCGAGTCCAGCGCGCCGGCAATGAGCCGCTGACCGCAGTACACCGTCCCGTCCAGGTCGACAAGCAGGCAATCGTGTTGCTGCGCCAGCGTTCCCATCTCAACTGAGCTCATAGATCCGGTCTTCGGCGTCGGTTACGCCGTCGACGTCGGCAGAGGCGGCGCGCAGAAACCATTGCAACGCCTCGTCGCTGCGGCCCAGGGCCAGCAGCGTCTCGGCGTAGACGTAGAACAGCCGCGCGGCCGTGGCTCCGGTACGAGTCGGCTCCAGCCGCGGGGTGGACAACACGGTCAGGGCCTGTTCGAGCTGACCGAGATCGGTGCGGGCGCCGGCGACGACGATCCGCAATTCGTCGGCATCGTCGCCGCTGAGCTTGGCCGCGTCGGCGCTGCGGGCCAGCTCCAGCGCGCGCTCCGGCCTGCCCAGACCGCGTTCACAATCGGCAATCATCGCCAGCAGCGCGGACCTGCTGCCCAGTCGTCGCGCCGCCCGCAGCTCAGCCAGCGCCTGCGCCCAGTCACCGCAGCGGTAGGCGGCGATCCCGACCGCCTCCCGGACCGCGGCGATGCGCCCGGCCCGGGCGCGCGCGGCGCGCGCATGCTCGAGCGCGGCCGCGGGATCATCGTCGAGCAGCTCACCGGCGGCAACCAGGTGGCGGGCCACCACATCGGCGCTGCCACGATCCAACGTGCTCAGCTCGCTTCGGATTTCGGGTGACAGCTGCTTTGCCTGGATGTCCGGCGGGATCGGTGGTGCACCCGATCGGGTGCCGTCCGCCCGACGGAGTTGCGGCTGTGCGGCGCGCGGACCGGAACGCGGCCCGGCCCGGGCAGGTCGTGGTCGACGTTGCGCCGCACCGCCCTGCATGCTGTCGCTCACTCGCGCTATTCCCCTCGAGCCCGTGTCACATCAAAGGATACGGTCCTATTCGATGCGGCCGCAATTATCCTCAAGCGCAATTTGCTCACATTAAAAAGGGCACCGTGTTGGTGCCCTTTTTAATGTGTGTTCGGCGGTGTCCTACTTTTCCACCCGGGTTGGGTAGTATCATCGGCGCTGGCAGGCTTAGCTTCCGGGTTCGGGATGGGTCCGGGCGTTTCCCTGTCGCTGTGGCCGCCGTAACGTGTGTTGTTGTGTGTTGTGGTGGGGGGTGTGGGTTGGTGTGGTGTGGTTGCGTGTGGGTAAGTTTTCGGCCGGTTAGTGCCAGTTCCCTGCGCCCCTTGCGGGGTGTGTAGGTCTGGTCTATCGATCCCGTGGTCTGCGGGGGGCCTTATCCCACTTGATGGGTGAGAAGCCTGGTCTTGGAGAAGGTTTCCCGCTTAGATGCTTTCAGCGGTTATCCTGTCCGAACGTGGCTATCCAGCGGTGCCCCTGGCGGGACAACTGGTGTACCAGAGGTTCGTCCGTCCCGGTCCTCTCGTACTAGGGACAGGTTTCCTCAAGCTTCTGACGCGCGCGGCGGTTAGAGTGCGATCTGTCTCTCGTCTGTCTTTAACCAGCTCGCGTGCCGCTTTAATGGT
>NZ_VYIK01000070.1 GCF_008709575.1 Mycobacterium sp. | reverse complement strand
CCGCAACCGGCACAACACACGACCTGCCGCGTGACGTTGACAGAGGATGTCTCATAGCAGCTCCCGGCCGTCACGGCGAAACAGCACCTCAAGACGACCGGGAGCATCGACGATTCGGGCAACGATTCAGGTGTTGACCTCCAGCAGGCCCACCCGCCACAGCGCAGCGTACAGTTGCCGCAGCGGAACGCACAACAGCCAAGCGACCCCGTCGACCAACGGGTCGCCGGACGGGCGGCGGTCAGGCCGCCGCGGAGCCGTCTTGGGCGCGGCCACCGCCGTCGGCTCCGGGGCGGGCACTGCCCTCAGCGTGCGCGCGGGAGCGGTCGTCACCACCTCGTCGTAAAGAACAGCGGTCATGGTCGCCTCCTAGAGGCAAAATCGAAGGAGCATAACAGGATTCCATTGCGAATTCCCGTTTCGCCGCTCTCCGATCAGGCAGCGCTCGCTGCAGCATCCAGGGCGTGCCGAAGGTCGGATCGGGACGAAACCAGGACCGGATATCGACCCGGACTATCACCGGAACTCATTCGTCCCTCACCTCCTCGCGGCTACGTCCTTCTGCGGTCCACGTGCCCGCACCCGACACACCTAAGCCGGGACACGACACCCGAGCGATCACCGGAGACCGCACCCCACTCGTCAGAGCTTCGGCACTGCCCGGCGTATCCGGTAAACCCCGGAAGCCACTTGGGCTCAACCCTTAAGCCGGGAGGAGCTGTCCTGACCCTGGGCGTCTCTCGACGTTCGGGGTCAGTGGCCTGTGTCCGTGCAGACGCCTCGCCTAACGAGGTGCTTACTCCACGATGATGCATGAAGAATCCGACCGGGTCAATTCAGGTCGACCTGTGAATTCACTGCGTCGTCGCTAGGAGTTCTGACCAGCGGCAACGAGTTCATAGTCGGCGAGATCCGGGCGTGTCATCACCTCGCGGAACCGGCCGAAACTCCACGGCCAGGCGACCGGAACTCCGCGGTCGTCGAGGTACCAGCTGCGGCAGCCGGTCACCCACACGGTCTTTTTTGCTGCTTCCAGGCGGTCCGCCTCGAATCGGGCGGTCGCTTCGCTGCTGGCACTGACCTGACGGCACCGGCCGTCGGCCAGCAGGCCGATCAACTGCATCAGATAGTCGATCTGCGCTTCGGCGACGTCGATCAGCGAGAAGTTGCCGACCGGGCCGTTGGGCCCGTTGAGCATGAACAGATTGGGAAAGTCGGGCACCGACACCGATAGGTAGGCAAACGGCCGCTGTCCCCACACGTCGTCGAGACGCACGGCGCCGCGGCCTACCACCTCGATCGGGCGCAGAAACCGGTCCACCCGAAAACCGGTGGCCAGTACCAAGACGTCGAGGTGATGGAGGTGACCGTCGACGGTGCGCACGCCGTCAGGCTCGACTCCGGCGATGCGCTCGGTGACCAGACGGGCCTGCGGCTGCTGGATCGCGGCATAGAAATTCGGCGAGATGATCAACCGCTTGCAGCCGGCCCGATAGTCCGGCCGCAATTTCTCCCGCAACCGGGGATCGGCCACGTTGTCCTCGAGGTTGGCGCGGGCGACGTCTTGTAGCACCTTCAGGGCGTTGGATTCGACATCCACGACGGCATTGGCAAAGCTTCGCACGAACGCGGCGTTCAGCTGTTCCCGCAGTTGGACCAGTATCTGCGGATCGGCCCGGTACCGTTCGCGGTCCGCCGGGTCCGTTGGCGGGTTGTCGACCGGCAATATCCACTGCGGCGTGCGCTGGAACAAGTGCAGTTCGCCGACAACGTCGGTAACCGCGCCGGTGATCTGCACCGCCGACGACCCCGTGCCGATCACCCCGACCCGGGCACCGGCCAACGGCACGCTGTGGTCCCAGCGAGCGCTGTGAAACAGCGGGCCGGCGAAGGCGTCCAGGCCTTTGATCTCCGGGTAGCGCGGATGATGCAACACACCGGTGGCCGCTATAACCACGTCAGCCTCATCATGTTCACCGGTGGATGTCTCGATGTGCCAGCGGTTTCCGTGGTACTCGAGACGCTGTACTTCCTCGCCATAGCGGATCAGGCTGCTGACCCCGTAGCGGTTGGCGACGCTCTCGAAGTAGGCCAGGATTTCCGGGCCGGGCGCGAATGCATGGCTCCATTCCGGATTGGGTGCAAAGGTGTAGGTGTAGAGGTGTGATGGGACATCGCAGGCGATACCCGGATAAGTGTTATCGCGCCAGGTGCCGCCGAGCCGGTCCGCCTTCTCGTAGACGGTGACGTCGCCGAAACCGTTCTCGCGCAGTTTGATAGCGGCGAGCACTCCCGCCATTCCCGCACCGATGACAACGAAGCGCACGGTCACTCCCCTGGGCTTAAGTCGGGTCACACATCGGGGTCATATCTCGGGGCCGCAGACCGTTGAGGACAAGGCCGACGACGAAGTCGGCGACCTCGGCCGCGTCGACACCGTCGTCGGTGGACAACCGCCGGTGAGCCAATTGGCCGATCAGTGCAGCCAACGTGTAGGCCACCATCCGAGCCGGGGCGACGATCACCCGGCCTTGCCGCTGGGCGGCGACGATGAAGATCTCGATGTCGTCGATGAACCGCTCATAGATACCGCCCAGGTGTTTTTCGAACCGGTCCCCCAGCGCGTAAGCGTCACGGAACAGCAGCTTGACGGTAGCCTTGTCGGCCTCGAAGAACTCCAGCGTGGCCTGCACGGCGGTGCGAAACGACGTCTCCCCGTCGCCGTCGGTACTCGCGCCGACGGCGGCGATGACGTGGGCGCGCAGCGCCTGTTCCTCGACAGCCATCAACGCATGAAACAGGTCGTCTTTGGAGTCGAAGTACCAGTAGACCGACCCGTATGCCAGCCCGGCCTCTTTGGCGATGTCGGCGATGGTGGTGTTGTGAAAGCCTTTGCGGGCAAATACGGTTTTGGCAGCCGCCAAGATCTCGTCGCGGCGCTGCGACTTGTCTTCGTCGCTGACCGCGCGACGTCGCCGGATGCGGGTGCCGGTCGCGCTCACCCGCCGACCAACTCGTCGAGTCGCCGGACCGCGTCGATGAACTCCGACACCATGTCGAGGACCACCGATCGCGTCGGTCGCACCTTGTTCAGCGATCCGACGACCTGCCCGACGAAGTAGGTCGCCAGCTCGCGAGCCTTGGCATCAGGCTGAGCGGCAGCCTGATTGATGCGCAGTTGCGGTTCCGCGACCAGCGCGCTTTGCAGCGGCATACCCAGCGGCGCGGGACTATCCGGCCGGTCCCACTCCTCGGTCCAGGCGGTGCGCAGCATGCGCGCAGGCTTGCCGGTCAGCGACCGGGACCGCACCGTGTCCGACGACGAGGCGGTCAGGAACTTTTCCTTGACCACAGGCGGCGTCTCGGCCTCCTCGGTGGTCAGCCACACCGACCCGCACCAGACACCCTCGGCGCCCAGGGCTAACGCGGCGGCGATCTGGCGGCCGCGGGCGATCCCGCCCGCGGCCAGAACGGGCACCGGCGCCACAGCATCGACGATCTCGGGCACCAACACCATCGTCGCCACTTCGCCGGTGTGGCCGCCGGCCTCGGTGCCCTGGGCAACAATCAGATCGACACCGGCGTCGACGTGCCGCCGCGCGTGGCGGGTAGTGCCGGCCAGGGCAGCCACCAGCACGTCGTTGTCGTGGGCACGGGTCACCAGGTCCGGCGGCGGTGGACCCAGCGCGCTGGCGATCAGCCGGATCTCATGGTCGAACGCGACGTCAAGCAGCGGCTGGTAGCCCTTCGGCGACACGTTGAGCCCGGCGCCCAGGGGCAGCAGCGAATCCCCCTGGGATGCCGCGATGCCGTAGCGAGCCAACAGGTCGTCGAGAAACGCCCGGTGCTCCTCGGGCAACAAGGCGCGCACCTGTCCGGCGTCGATGCCGCCGGATTCCGCGCCCACGTACTTCGGCGGCAGCAACAGGTCGACGCCGTAGGGCTTGCCGCCGGTCTGCTCCTCGATCCAGCTCAGCTCGGCATCCAGGCGCTTGGGACTGTGCGCGACAGCGCCCAGGATGCCGAATCCGCCGGCATTGGACACCGCGGCCACCACGTCACGGCAGTGGCTGAACGCACAAATGGGGAACTCGACACCGAGCATTTCAGCGGCCCTGGTTCGCACGGCCACGACGCTACCGAGTTATTGATTGACGTGTCAATCGTAGTATGGTGCCGCCTATGACGTTGACCGACGAGCAGCAGCAACAACGCCGCCTGGCGGTGCGCGATCTGATGCCGACGACCCCGTTTCTGGCCGGGCTGGGCATCGTGTTCGACCGTTACGAGCCCGATGACGTCACCATCCGGCTGCCATTTCGTGACGACCTGACCAACGACGGCACCTACTTTCACGGCGGGGTGATCGCGTCGGTGATGGACACCGCCGGCGCGGCAGCGGCCTGGTCGAATCACGACTTCGACAAGGGTCTGCGCGCCTCCACGGTGACGATGAGCATCCAGTACACCGGCGCAGCCAAGCACTGCGATCTGCTGTGTCACGCCCGAACCGTCCGGCGGCGCAAAGAGCTGACATTCACCGAGATCACCGCGACCGACGTAGACGGCAATGTCGTGGCACACGCCGTGCAGACCTATCGGATCGTCTAAGCGGATGGTCAGGCGCTGGGAGCCCGACCGTCGGGCGGCCAGCTCGACACACCGTCCTCCAGCGGCACCTGCAGGCTGTGCAGGATCGAGGCGATCATCCGCCACGCCGTGATCGCGGTGACAAGCTCGATCAGCACCGCCCGGTCGGAACCGAACGCTTGCTCGCACTCGGCCCAGCTTTGGGCACTGATCGCTCCGCTGCGCACGACGTCGTCGGTGGCCGCCAGCACCGCCCGCTCGGTGGACCCGAACCCGCGGTGGTCCTGCCATTCCCGCACACCGAGCAGGTCATCGGCGGGAACGCCGAGACCCTGCGCGACGCGCCAATGCTGGGTCCACTCGTAGTCCGAGGCAGTGAGCCAGCCGATCCGCATGATCACCAGCTCACGCAGCCGCGCATCGAGCTTGCCGTGCCACAGCATGGTGGCCAACAGATCGTTGAGAGCGCGGGCCAGGCCGGGATGGCTCAACAGCACCTGGAAGATGGCCAGCTCGGCCATGTAGTCAGGCACGCCTGCCTCGTCGGCGGCCGCTTTAGCCTCGTCGATCGGCAGCAGGGGAACGCGGGGGCTGGTCATGGGGCGCTGCTCCTCCTCATCGCTTCGCTCTGCATCGTCGCCAGCGCGTCATCTGGCGCTGCTCCTCCTCATCGCTTCGCTCTGCATCGTCGCCAGCGCGGGTCACGGAACGAGCACCCCGTGGACTGGCGGAACGTCGTCACGCTCGCCGGACATCGTGGCGAGCAGGTCTTCGGCCTCGTCGAGACCGACGCAGCGCCGCGGCAGGCTCTCGAACGGGTACCGACCGGCAGACAGCAGGTCCAACGCGGCCCGATAGGCAGTGACGTCGACGCCGAGTGCACCCAGCACCCGCAGCTCTTTGACCACCAACAGATCCGGAGAAAACCCCGGAGCACCGCTGTTCCAGCCGCGAGTGCCGGCCACCACGACGGTACCGGCCGGACGAGCCAACTCGATGGCCTGCGCGAACGCCGCAGGCGCGCGGGCGGTGACGTCGACGACGACGTCGGCCAGCGCACCGGTTGCCTTTTTCAGGGCTGCGATCGGATCATCGGTGGCTACGTCGACGGCCAGGTCAGCGCCGAATTGCCGGGCCAACGCCAACCGGTCGGCATCCCGCGGGCCCAGGCCCGTCACCATCACGAACGCGGCGCCGGCCTCTTTGGCCGCCACCGCCGCGCACAGACCTCGAACACCCGGCCCCAGCACGGCGACCACGTCACCCGATTTTGTGCCCGGCACGGTCGCGGCCCAGCGAATTCCAGCGCCGAGCGGGTTGAACAATGTCGCGACGGCAGAGTCGAGGTCTCGCGGCACCGGCAACACCATCGAGTCGGGCGCCAGATACTGGTATTCGCCGTAGCCGCCCCACAAGCCGGGCTCGCGGTCGACCGGGATGAACCCGTACATGTCCGCCAACCCGTGCCGCTCGCAGTGCCGATATTCCCCGGCCCGACAGGCCGGACAATCCCGGCATGACTGGAACACCTCGACGGCCACCCGGTCGCCGGCGGTCACACCCCAGCGCTGGGCGGCCCGCGGTCCGATGGCTTCGATCGTGCCCACAGACTCATGTCCGGGGACGAAGGCGAACCCGCCCGACAGTTCTCCGGTGTACTGCTCGTGGTCGGTGCCGCACAGCCCGCATGCTGCGATCCGCAACAGCGCGTCGTCGTCGCCGGGCGTCGGCAGCGGAAACTTCCGCACGGTAAGGCGGCGCGGTGCTTCCAGCACCAGTGCCCGCGCCATCGCCGTGACCATATCGGCACCCTAAAGAGTTGTTGACTGATGCGTCAATCACCCTGCGCCCGCGCACCCGGTGCGCAGACACCACCCGCCGTCTGTGGGCCAGCCTGCGCCTGAGCGTTTCGCCACTACCCGCCGAGGGCGGGCCAAACTGGCCACCCGTGGCCACTTGGCTATGTCGCACCGGATTTCTTACAAACGGTTGTTGTCATGACATGGTTGCTCAGCGGCGCGCCGCAAGTTAACTTCGGGAGCGCGCCGCCTTGGCCCCTCCGGAGCTACCGGCCAGCCCAGCGAGTCGCAGCACCGCCCCGCACCACCCCGGTTTAGCAAACCGACCGCATATCAGTAAAAACATGCAATCAATGCAAAATCATTTCAGAAATTATGGCACCTTCGCAGAATAATTTATTTCGTCGACCATGCCCAGCGCGGCTCCAGAAATACACGTGTCACGAAAAAATAAGACCGGGTAAAGCTACTCGAATCCCCATCGAATTCTAAGGCGATTATTAGTCGTTCGCGGGCTACAGGCCTGCTCAAAGGCCTAGTGCGTCAGTAACATCGCCGCGAGGGATCCGCAAATCAGATCAGCATCGCGATGGGGTAACGATTTGACATCACGCCTAGACTCTGTTCCGATGTTGAAAACTGTCCGTTTGCCCGCACGTTACCCCGCGCGTGTTGACCTCGGGCTCCTCGCGTAGCAGGCCACCGCCGATGACGTCATGGCCAAAGCCCGACGCGGACGAGACACCCTCGACCAGCTCAAATCACAGACTGACCCCTAGGAGAGAAATGGCTGAATTCGACGCTGTCGATGATACGGTGGCTCATGGTGGTTCAGCTCATTCATCGGCGGAAATGAGTCGCGCACCGATGACCCCGGTAGCCGTCATCGGCATGGCCTGTCGGCTACCCGGCGGAATCGATGCCCCAGAGCAGCTGTGGGCGGCGTTGCTACGCGGCGAGGACTTCGTGACCGAGGTTCCCATCGACCGATGGGACGCTGACGAGTACTACGACCCCGAGCCCGGCGTGCCGGGTCGCTCAGTGTCCAAGTGGGGTGCGTTTATCGACGACGCGGCAGGCTTCGACGCCGATTTCTTCGGGATCAGCGAGCGCGAAGCGACCGCGATGGATCCGCAGCACCGCTTGCTCCTGGAAACATCGTGGGAAGCCATGGAGCACGCCGGATTAACCCCGTCGACCATCGCGGGCTCACTGACGGGCGTTTTCGTCGGACTGACCAACGTCGACTACCAACTGGTGACCGCCGATGCCAACGCCCTTGACGAGCCGTACGCCAACATCGGCACCAACTCCAGTCAGGCGTCCGGGCGGGTCGCCTACGCGCTGGGAGTCCACGGCCCCGCTGCCACGATCGACACCGCTTGTTCTTCTGGTCTATTCGCGGTACACCTGGCCTGCCGCAGCCTGCACGACGGCGACAGCGATCTTGCTCTGGCGGCCGGTGTGAACGTGATGCTCGAACCGCGAAGGTTTGTCTCGGGCTCGGCGCAGGGACTGGCGTCCCCTACCGGACGCTGTCACGCGTTTGACACCGCCGCGGACGGGTTCGTGTCCGCCGAAGGCTGCGTAGTGTTTTTACTCAAGCGGTTACCGGAGGCGCTGGCCGACGGCGACCGAATCCTCGCTGTGCTGCGCGGGACGGCCGCTAACCAGGACGGCCATACCGTCAACATCGCTACCCCATCGGAGGCCGCGCAGGCTGACGTGTACCGGGCTGCGCTGGCCGCGGCCGGCGTGGACGCCGGCACGGTCGGCATGGTCGAGGCGCACGGCGCCGGTACCCCGGTGGGTGACCCGATCGAATACGCCAGCCTGGCAAGGACATACGGCATTGCCGGCCCGTGTGCTTTGGGTTCGGTGAAGACCAACTTCGGACACGCCCAGTCTGCTGCCGGGGTGCTGGGATTGATGAAGGCGATCCTCGCCCTGCAGCATGGGGTAGTTCCGCAGAACCTACACTTCACGCGTTTGCCGGACGACCTTTTCGCTATCGAGACCGGCCTGTTCGTGCCTCAGGAAAACACACCATGGCCGGTCAACGGCCACCATCCGCGACGGGCGGCCGTATCGTCGTACGGATGGTCGGGAACGAACGTGCACGCGATCGTCGAACAAGCCCCGGCAGCCACCGAAACACCGGTGCCGGGAGAGGTTTCGGCCGCTCCTGCGATGACAGGCCCGCTGTTGTTCCCGCTGTCGTCCACATCGCAGGATGAACTGCGGCGCACCGCAGCCCGGCTCGCTGACTGGCTTGATGCCGCTTCGCCCGGCGTGGAGTTACCGGATCTGGCTTACACGCTGGCCCGCAGGCGTGCACACCGCTCGGTGCGGACGGCGGTGCTGGCGACCGACCGAGCCGAGTTGATCGCGGCTTTGCGCGACGTCGCCGAAAGCGACGTGCCCTACCAATCCGTGGTCGGCCAGGACGACAGAGGACCGGTATGGGTGTTCTCCGGGCAAGGCTCGCAGTGGGCCGGCATGGGTGCCGAGTTGCTCACGACCGAACCGGTATTCGCCGCAACGGTCGCCGAAGCAGAGCCGTTGATCGCACAGGAGTCGGGTTTCTCGGTGACCGAGGCGATGACCGGGCTCCAAACGGTAACCGGCATTGACCGGATCCAGCCCACGATCTTCACGATGCAGGTGGCGCTGGCCACCGCGCTGAAGTCCTATGGAGTGCGGCCGGGTGCTGTCATAGGGCATTCGATGGGTGAGGTCGCGGCAGCGGTGGTCGCGGGTGCATTGTCTCTGCAGGACGGCGTCCGGGTGATCTGCCGCCGGTCGCGTTTGATGTCGAATATCGCCGGGTCCGGAGCAATGGCGTCAGTGGAGCTTCCCGCGCAGCAAGTGCTTTCGGAATTAATGGCCCATAACATCAACGATGTCGTGGTCGCGGTGGTGGCTTCGCCCCAGTCGACGGTGATCGGCGGTGCAACGCCGGCGGTTCGCAAGCTTGTCGCAGCGTGGGAGCAGCGCGACGTGATGGCACGCGAAGTGGCTGTCGACGTGGCATCGCATTCCCCCCAGGTGGATCCGATCCTCGGCGAGCTGCTCGATGCCCTGGCCGAGATCAACCCCATGGCGCCGGAGATCCCCTACTATTCCGCGACCCTGTTCGACCCACGTGAGCAACCGGTGTGCGACGGCGGGTACTGGTCGGACAATCTTCGCCATACCGTGCGGTTCGCCGCGGCGGTGCAGGCGGCCCTGGAAGACGGTCACCGGATCTTCACCGAGCTGGCGCCTCATCCTTTGCTGATCCACGCTATCGACCAAACGGCGCGAAGCCTCGATATGCCGATCGCCGCTCTGGCGGGCATGCGGCGCGAGCAAGAGCTGCCCCACGGGCTGCGCCACCTGCTGGCCGACATGCACAGCGCCGGCGCGCTGGTGGACTTCTCGGTGCTGTACCCCACCGGGCGGCTGGTGGACGCGCCGTTGCCGACCTGGACGCATCGTCGGCTGCTCTTGGCCCGCGACGGTCAGGACTCATCGATGCACGGCGGTTGTGCGGTGTCGGTGCACCCCCTGCTCGGCGCGCACGTGCGCTTACAGGAGGAACCCGAATGCCATGTCTGGCAGGCCGAAATCGGCACTGCAGCCCATCCTTGGCTGGACGACCACCAGATCCATGAGGTAACTGCACTGCCCGGGACGGCCTACTGCGAAATGGCCTTGGCGGCAGCTCGGGTGGTTCACGGCGAGGAGGCCGAAATCCGCGACATCTGTTTCGAACAGATGCTGCTGCTCGACGAACAGACCACGGTCGGCGCCGTCGCGTCGACCTCGTCACCCGGGGTTGCCAACTTCGTGGTCGAGACCAACCAAAACGGCGAACGCATACGTCACGCCAGCGCGATCCTCTACGCGGTTGAGGACGAAGAAACGCCGACCCCCTACGACATTGCCGCTCTACTGGCAGCACATCCGTCCAGTGCTGAGGGATCTGAAGTTCGGCATCAGCTGGATCAGCGGGGTATTCGGCTCGGGCCGGCCTTCAGCGGTCTGGCCGCGGTATGCACGGCCGCAAGTGCCGGCGGCACGGCGTTGGCCGAGGTTGCTCTGCCCGGTTCGATCCGCTCGCAGCAGTCCGCCTACGGGGTTCACCCCGCACTCCTGGACGCCTGCTTCCAGTCGGTCGCCGGCCATCCGGACGTTCGGGCGCTCGGCGCGGGTATCCTGCCGTTACCGTTGGGTGTGCGGCGTTTGCGTGCCTATGGACCTGCTCGCAATGCCCGATACTGCTATACGACTGTAACCAGAGCCGACACCGACGGGGTCGAGGCTGACCTGGACGTGCTGGATGAGCACGGGGCTGTCTTGTTGACCGTGCGTGGACTCCAATTGGGCACGGGGACATCCGAGAACGGCCGCGATGCGCGGGTGCTGGCAGAACGGCTGCTCACCGTGGAATGGCAGCAGCGCGAGTTGCCCGCAAGCACTCACGCCGACCTCGGCTCCTGGCTTCTGGTCAGCACGTCTACGACGGCCGACGTGGTTGCCACCAGGTTGACTGATGCGCTGAAAGCTCAGGGCGCGCACTGCACGTCGATGTGTTGGCCGCTCCCCAAAGACCACTCGTCGAACGGGCAGGGACTCGGGAGCCAGCTTCGGGCCAACCGGTTCGACGGAGTCGTCGTCCTCACCGGCCCGAAGAACGGCCACCCGGATGAAGAGGGTGCGCTGCTGGGTCGCGAGTATGTACGTCACCTGGTCCACATCACGCGCGAATTGCCGGAAGCCTTGGGCCACCCGCCTCGACTGTACGTCGTAACCAGAAACGCCCAGACGGTGCTCCCCGGCGATCGACCGAACTTGGAGCAGGCCGGTCTGCGTGGCTTACTGCGGGTCATCAGCTCTGAACATCCTCATTTGCACGCCACCCAAATCGATGTCGACGACGACACCGATTGCGAGCTGCTGGCCCGGCAATTGCTGAGCGAATCCGAGGAAGACGAGACGGCTTGGCGCAACGGGCAGTGGTATACGGCCCGGTTGTGCCCAGATCCGCTACGCCCCGAAGAGCGGCGCAGCACAATGGTCGACCACGAGCGCGACGGTGTGCGCCTGCACGTTCGAACACCCGGTGACCTGCAATCAGTGGAACTGGCCGCCTTCAACCGCGTTCCGCCCGGACCAGGGCAAATCGAAGTTCGAGTGAGTGCCTCTAGTGTCAACTTCGCCGACGTGCTCATCGCATTCGGCCGTTACCCCGCCTTCGAGGGCCAGCTGCCGCAACTGGGAGCGGATTTCGTCGGGACGGTCGCTGCGGTCGGACCTGACGTCACCGACCACCGCGTCGGTGACCGCGTCGGCGGGTTTTCCAGAAACGGCTGTTGGGCCACGTTCGTGACATGTGACGCCCAACTCGCCGTCCCGCTTCCGCCCGAGTTGACCGATCACGAGGCAGTCGCGGTGTCCACCGCGTATGCCACTGCCTGGTATGGCCTGCACGATCAGGCCAGGATCTGCGCAGGCGACCGGGTGCTGATCCATTCCGCAACCGGCGGTGTCGGGCAGGCAGCGATCGCCATCGCGCAGGCGGCGGGAGCCGAGATCTTCGCTACCGCCGGTAGCGAGCAGCGTCGCCAGTTGTTGCGTGACATGGGAATTGAGCATGTCTACGACTCGCGGAGCGTGGAGTTCGCCGAACAAATACGCCGCGACACCGATGGCTATGGCGTGGACATCGTGCTCAACTCGTTGACCGGTGCCGCGCTGCACGCCGGGTTCGAATTGCTGGCGATCGGCGGACGATTCGTCGAGATCGGCAAGCGCGACGTCTACGGCAATAACCGGCTGGAGCTCTTCCCGTTCCGCCGCAACCTCACCTTCCACTTCGTCGACCTGGCACTGATGTGCATCACCCACCCGCAGCGAGTCAACGAGCTACTGCGCACTGTCTACCGGTTGGTCGCAAGCAGGGAGTTACCGGCTGCCAAGTACACCAGTTATCCCCTCGGCGAGGCGGCCACCGCCATTCGGGTGATGAGTGCGGCCGAGCACACCGGCAAACTCGTGCTCGACGTTGCGGAGGCAGGTTCAGGCACTGTGGTGGTGCCGCCGGAGCAGGCTCGGGTCTTTCGCAGTGACGGCGCCTATCTGATCACCGGCGGCTTGGGCGGGCTGGGGCTGTTCTTGGCCGAGAAGATGGCCGCTGCCGGCTGTGGCCGCATCGTACTGACCTCCCGCTCGCAACCAAATCGCAAGGTCCTGGAGACAATCGAGCTGATTCGCGCGATCGGGGCCGATGTCGTGGTGGAATGCGGTGACATCGCCGAAGCCGAAACGGCCAAACGCCTGGTAGCGACCGCGACCGCCACCGGCCTTCCCCTGCGCGGCGTGTTACACGCCGCGGCGGTAGTCGACGACGCTACACTGGCCAACATTACTGACGACCTCATTGACCGCGACTGGGCGCCTAAAGTTTACGGTGCGTGGAATTTGCATGCCGCCACCGTGGCTCAGCCATTGGACTGGTTCTGCTCGTTCTCGTCGGCGGCAGCTCTGGTGGGCTCGCCTGGCCAGGGCGCCTATGCAGCGGCCAACAGCTGGCTGGACGCCTTCACCCGGTGGCGGCGGGCGCAGGGCCTTCCGGCGACCGCCATTGCGTGGGGGCCGTGGGGCGAGATCGGCCGGGCCACAGCCCTGGCAGAAAGCGCCGGTACCGCGATCACTCCCGACGAGGGTGCTTACGCGTTCCGCATGCTGTTGTGTCACGACCGCGCCTACACCGGCTACACGCCGTTCATCGGAACGCCGTGGGCGACGACGCTCGCGCAACGCAGCCCGTTCGCCGAGATGTTCAAATCTGCTGGTCACGGCCGCACGGATGCGAGTAAGTTCCTCGCAGAACTCAAAGCGCTGCCGCAGGAGGAATGGCCGGCTCGGCTGCGGCGTCTGGTAAGTGAGCAGGTCAGCCTTATTTTGCGCCGGTCTATCGACCCTGACCGCCCGGTATCCGAATGCGGCCTCGACTCGCTGGGCAATCTCGAGCTGCGCACCCGGATCGAGACGGAAACCGGCATCCGTGTGGGCTCCACCGACATCACCACCGTTAGAGGTTTGGCGGATCGCCTCTGCGAAACTTTGGCGGACCTCGAAGCCGCATCAGCGTAATGTTCGGTGAACATCAACTGAGGGACTTGGAGGGAACATGTTCAAAGTCGGGAAAATGGACGTCGCGACAATTCATGATTGGACGCCAGAACCCGGCTCAGTCGTGTCGTGGCACCCCTCCCCGCGGACGATAGAGCAAATCCGGCAGGCACCGGTAAATGCAGTACCGGCCGGCTTTAACCAGATCCAACACATGCGTGACTATCGCGCATACGCCGCTCAGGGCGTGGATATGTCTCGGCTGGTGATTGCCGCGTGGAACATCCCCGGTCGCTGTGATATCCGCACGATGACTTATGTCATCAACGCGCACCTTCGACGCCATGACACTTATCACAGTTGGTTTGAGCACACCGACGGTGATCGTTTCGTCCGGCACACGATCGACCAAGCCAGGAATATCGAGCTTGTCCCCAGTGACTACGGCGAGATGACGGCAACGGAGTGGCGACGCCACTTATTGGCCACTCCCGATCCACTGCACTGGGATTGCTTCCGCTTTTCGATCATACAACGCGCAGACCACTTTACATTCTGCGTGTGCATGGATCATCTCTACATCGATGCGATGTTTTTCGGAGTGACCTTCACCGAGATCCACATGATGTATGCCATCTTGGTGGGAGGCGGGGCACCCGCAGCACTGCCTCCGGCGGGAAGCTATCGCGATTACTGCCTCCGGCAGCACCAACACGCATCAGCGCTGACGCTGAATTCCCCCGAGGTGCGCGCGTGGATAGCATTCCTGGAAAACAATGACGGAACCCTGCCCGCCTGGCCGCTTCCGCTCGGGGATCCGATGACACCCTGCGATCTCCTGTGCGTGCGGATTATGGACGAGCGGCAAACGGCCGAATTCGAATCGGCATGCACTGCTGTGGGTGCCCGGTTTTGCGGTGGCGTGTTTGCGTGCGTCGCCCTGGCCGAGTATGAGCTGACCGGCGCGGACACCTATCACGGGATCATTCCCATTGATATCCGGCGTACCCCTGCCGACTTCATGACAACGGGCTGGTTCACCGGCTATGTTCCGCTGAGCGTTTCCGTCCGGGGGTCTTTCGCCGATATCGCCCGGGCCGCGCAGCAGTCTTACGACAAGGGCCGAGACATGGCAAATGTGCCGATCGATCGGGTGCTGGAATTGGCGCCGTGGTTGAGAAAGCCTGACTGGGGCGCGCCTTTGCTGTTTTTCCTTGACGCCGGAATGCCTCCGCTGTCGGCTTTCGTCAATGCTCAATTGGACGGGCTTGCGGGCGGACTCTACAACGACGGTGGTATTCTTCTGGGCCAGATCAACGTACGCGTCAATCGGCTGGCGAACGAAACCCAGTTGACGGTGCTGTTCCCGAATAATCCGATCGCCCGTGAATCGGTAACCCGCTACATCGAGGCACTCAGATCGGTGTTTGCCCGCGTTGCCCGAAAACGCTACGCGGTGACACCCCTGGATACTACCCTGGCCTCTATATAATTGGCCGTTCAAGGGCCAAGTGGTTCCACGGGGTAATCTTCAGGAGGTGTTTCTGACTGAGGTGGATACGAGCATTCCCGCATAAGGTCGGCGCCGCCATGGGGCAGCGGCCGCGGACCTCTGACGTACCCGCGGCCGGCGGTGTATTCCAGTGGCTGGGCAACGTCGTCGTCCGGTGGCCGCTGGCGGTCATCGGGTTGTGGATCGCGCTCGCAGCCGTCCTGTTGGTGACGCTGCCACCGGTCGCGGTGGTCGCGGGGCAACGGCAGCCAGACGCCCTCCCCAAAGACGCCCCGTCGATGGTCGCAAACCGAGCGATGACCGCGGCGTTTCACGAGCAAGGTTCGGGCAGCCCGGTGTTCGCGGTCCTCATCGACGAGAAAGGCTTGAGCCGCGCCGACGAAGCAACCTATCGCAGCCTGGTCGACAAGCTGCGCCGGGACACCCGCGATGTCCAGTCGGTGCAAGACTTCCTCGACCTGCCGCCGCTGCGCGAGGTCCTTCAGAGCAAAGACAACAAAGCCTGGAGCCTGCCGGTCAATCTCATCGGGGAGATGGGCTCGCCGCAGGCCGGATCGGCGTACAAACACGTCACCGATCTGGTCAAGCAGACCGTCGCCGGATCCACGCTCACCGCTAACGTGACCGGACCCGAGGCCACCATCGCGGACATGGCCGAGGTCGGTGAGGGCGATATCAGCCTGATCGAGATCGGTACCGCGGTCTTGGTGCTCCTGATTCTGCTGATCGTCTACCGCAACCCGATCACCATGCTGGTGCCCTTGATCACGATCGGAGTATCTCTCGCGGCTGCGCAGGGTATCCTGGCCGGTCTCGCGCTGCTGGGTCTGGGGATCATGAGTCAGACGATTGTCATGGTCACTGCGGTCATGGTCGGAGCTGGAACGGATTACGCAGTCTTTCTGATCAGCCGCTATCACGACTACGTACGGATGGGCACGGACTCGGATCACGCGGTGCAGCGGGCTTTGACGTCCATCGGCAAAGTGATCGCCGCATCGGCGGCCACGGTGGCAGTCACGTTCCTGGCGATGCTCTTTTCCCAATTACCGGTGTTTTCCACCGTCGGCCCGGCCATTTCAATTTCGATCGCCGTTGCCTTCCTGGCCGCTGTCACGCTGCTTCCCGCCATCCTTGTGCTGGCCGGACGGCATGGTTGGGTCAGGCCCCGGCGTGACCTGACCCACCGTTTCTGGCGCCGTTCGGGGATACGGATCGTGCGATGGCCCAAAACCCATCTGGCCGCCAGTTTGACGGTGCTCATCGCGTTGGCCGGCTGCGCGAGCTTAGCCCACTACAACTATGACGACCGCAAGAGCTTGCCCAAAACTGTCGAAAGCACCGTCGGCTATGCCGCCATGGATCGCCACTTTTCGTCCAACTCGCTCATTCCCCAGTTTCTTCTGATCGAGTCGCCACATGACTTGCGGAATGCCCAAGCCCTTGCCGACCTCGAGCAGATGGCTCAACGGGTCAGCCAGATACCCGGGGTCGCCATGGTCCGGGGCATCACCCGGCCTACCGGAGAATCGTTCGAACAAGCCCGAGCGACCTATCAAGCCGGTGAAATCGGCGGCAAACTGGGCGAGGCCTCGAAGCTCATCGCCGAACACAACAACGAGCTGAACATGTTGACGGGCGGAGCGGACAAACTGGCCGATGCCCTCGGCGGCGTTCGCAGCCAAGTCGGACAAGCCGTGAGCACCGTCGGTGTCTTGGTTGACGCCCTCTCGGCGATGCTGCACCAAGTCGGCGGGCAAAAAACGCTGAACGAGATCGACAACGCCGCCCAGCTCATCAACGGCATGCACGGCCTCGGCGACGCCATCGGCGTGAACTTCGCCAACTTTGTCAACAGCCTGGACTGGGTGGACCCGGTGTTGTCAGCACTCGTCAACAATCCCATCTGCAATGCCGATGCCTCCTGTAGCAACTCGCGGGTGCAGTTGCAGCGCTTGGCCACCGCCCGCAACGACGGAACTTTCGACAAGTTGGCCGCCCTGGGCCGCCAGCTGCAGTCCGCGCAGGGCACCCAACGCCTGGATTCACTGGTGACAAGTCTGCGCAGCGCACTGTTCACCGCCACCACCGCGCTTCGTTCGCTGGGTGGCGACTTGCGGGGCCAACTGACCAAACTCCAACAGGGTGCCGACGCACTTGCCGACGGCAGCCGAAAGTTGGCCGACGGTGTGCAACTGCTCGTCGACCAGGTGAGACAGATGGGCGGCGGACTCAATGAGGCATCGGCTTTTTTGCTGGCGATGCGGTCCGACGCGAAAAAGCCGTCGATGGCCGGCTTCTACGTGCCGAAGCAGGCGTTGACGTCGGAGGCATTCAAACAGGCTGCGGGCGCCTTTATCTCTCCGGACGGGCACGCAACGCGATACCTGGTCCAAACCGAACTCAATCCCTTCAGCACGGCCGCCATGGATCAGGTGAACGCAGTCACCACGGTCGCGCGCGGAGCCCAACCCAATACCGCGCTGGCAGACGCCAAAGTGTCGATGGCCGGACTCACCGTCGGTCTTCGCGACACACGCGACTACTACAATCACGATCTTCAGTTCTTCGTACTGGCGACCATCGTCATCGTGTTTCTGATTCTGGTCGTGCTTCTCAGGGCGATCGTTGCAGCGCTGTATCTGATTCTTTCAGTAGTGCTTTCGTACACGTCGGCACTTGGTATCGGCGTCATCGTTTTCCAGTTCATGCTCGGTCAGGAATTGCACTGGAGCGTCCCCGGGTTGACCTTCGTCTTGTTGGTTGCGATGGGTGCTGACTACAACCTGCTGCTCATCTCCCGCATCCGGGACGACTCGCCGCACGGCATCCGTTTGGGCGTGATCCGCACGGTCGGCACCACCGGCGGGGTGATCACCTCGGCGGGTCTCATCTTCGCCGCCTCGATGTTCGGCTTGATGTTCGCCAGCTTCACCACCTTGGCCCAGGCCGGATTCGTCATCGGCATCGGGATTTTGCTGGACACGTTCCTGGTCCGCACGATCACCGTGCCGGCCGTCGCGGTGCTGGTCGGACAGGCCAACTGGTGGCCGTCCCAGCAGTGGCCACGGCTGCGTTCACTGATCGAGCAGAAGTGGCGGACACTGAACCATCGCCTGTTAGAAGCCCTCCGCCTCCGGATAAAAGGATTTCACCTGGCTCCGTCAATGAAATCACCACCGGTGAATTCGCCGACTGGCGGAGACGACAAGTCCGGGTCAGAGATACCCCGACTGGCCGGGGCTGGGGCCGAAAGCGTCAAGTGACATGTGGGGCGTGATTCTTTGGCTAGCGTTCATCGGGTTGATGGACCCAGTGCGACTTGGCATCGCCGCACTTTTGGTCTCACGCCCGCGCCCCATGCTCAATCTGCTCATATTTTGGCTCGGCCTTCTGACAGCCGGTTTGGGGATCACCGTGGCCGCCCTGTTCGTACTGCGGGATTTCATGCTGCCCGTCATCCAAGTCATGCACGCCGCAGGCACTTACATGACCGCTCCACCGGCTCGAATCACCCTCGGTCTGCTGGCGCTTTCGGCCGCTGGGATGCTCGTTTTCCGGCCTTCGGCGCGTTTCGCTGGGCCTGCAGCAACACCGGCGCTGCAGCCGAAAAGACCAACCGTATTCTCTCGGCTGACGTGGCCCGCCGTCCTCAATGGTGGTTCGCTGCGGACAGCCTTTCTCGCCGGCCTGGGAACAGCGACGCCACCCGTCGAGTACGGCGGGGCGATCATCGCCATATCGGCCTGCGAAGCTGGTGCCGGTACACAGCTGTGCGCAGCACTCGTTTTTATTTTTGCATCATACGCAGTCGTCGAACTTCCCCTTTTAAGCTTTCTGATCTCGCCAGCGCAGACGTGTGTCGTGGTGACG